>JAGGZS010000118.1 GCA_021161885.1 bacterium | reverse complement strand
CTTACATCGTAATAAAAAGAAGATATATCCGGTTTGCCGTTAAATTTTATTATTTCTCAAATTGTTTATTGTGAAAAAATTATAACAAAAACACAATTACATTTAAAGAAAAGGGGTTGTGTTTTGAACACAAAAAAGATATTTATTGTTTTCTTCAGCGCAGTTTTTTTCTGTAGATTATTTTTTTTATCCACTGAGGCATTAGCCGGCTACGGCTCAGTTCAAGATCAATCTAATATTGTTTTGTTAGCTCAGGCTGATACTGGAAATTCCCCTGATTTATCTTCTGAAATCAAGAATTTTATTGATGAGGGGCGCAGGTTTTACAGGCAACGCCTATATGAGAAAGCTATAGAAGCATGGGAAAAAGTTTTGAAAATTGATCCTGAAAACGCTAAAATAAAAAAATATATCGCTCGGGCGAAAGCTAAAATCGGAATTACTTCGGAGGTTCAGAAAAAGCAGGAAAAAATTCCGCAAACCGTAGTAAATACGACCGACAAGGTAACCGATCTCATTGATCAAGGCCGCACTTATTATCGAGACGGAAAATATGAAGACGCAATAGCTGTCTGGAAACAGGCATATAAACTTGACCCTGAAAATAAACGTCTTCAGCGCTATCTGATGAAAGCCAGAGAAAAAGCAGCTAAAGAAGCTTCAAAAAAAAATCCAACCAAAGTTACTGAACAAAAATCTAATGAAAATGCGGAACAATTAACAAGCAAAGGGAAAGAATATTTTCGCAGAGGCGAATATGCCAAAGCGATTGAACAATGGCAGAAAGTACTTGCTCTTCAACCTGATGACATTAAAATACAGCGTTACATAGAAAAAGCCAAAAAGAATCTCGCTGAACCCGAACCTGCGGCAACATCTCAAGAAAAAACTGCAAAACCAGCCGAACAACCTGCTGAACTAACTAAACCGACAGAAGAGATGACAAAAGAACAAGCGGTAATAGACGAAGAAACCATAGCTAAAGAAGAACAAGTTGTCCGGCGCGATCTTAGCTGGTGCGTAAAAATCGCGATTGAAAATCATCGTGAAGCCCGAATAGCAGAAGAAAAAATTAAAAAAGCAAAAATTGATCTCTTTATCGCCAGGCGAAATTTCTTTCCGAATTTATTTTTTGTTTACAGTACAGCCCAAGGCGGTTCAGGTAGTGCCGCAAGCGGCTCTGGCACTCGGGATTTTGTAAGGAACAGGTATAAGTTTCAGGCTTCACACATGGTTTATACAGGCGGTAAAGCCCGCAGTGAAGTGCAAAAAGCCAATATTGCTCTTGACATTGAGAAAAAAGATTATGAACGAATAGTCGGACAAAAAGCGCTTGAAGTCGCTAAAGCCTATTACGAAGTTGCCAGAACTGAAGCGGACTTAAAGGTTCAAATAGATTTATTGAAAGAGGCAAAAGCCGCTTTGCAACTTGTTGAGCAACAGTTTAAATCAGGGTTGGTATCCGAATTGGAACTGCTTAATTTAAAAGCCCAAATTAACCAGCTGTACAGTCAAGTTGCCGCCGCGCAACAGGAAATATCTCACGCTGTTCTTGATTTACAAAATGTTATGAATATCGATCTGACAACTCCTATAAGAGTTTATCCGCTTGAGGATACTGAAATTGAAATGGACAAGAGATACGCTGATATTCCCCTTATCAAAAATATCCAGACTTATGCTCCGCCAAACCAGCAGAATGTAGATGAGAAAAATCAGTTAAGACAAGACAGTTACGTTATTTTCGCTCTTAAAAATCGAGCCGATTTTGCTGTAGAACAACTAAAACTTGAAAAAGCGTCCAAAGATATTGATATAGCCCAATCGGAGTTCCGTCCGCATTTTGAGGTTTTTGGCGAGCTTGGACAAGGAGCAGAAGACACTGCGCAAAGACTGAGCGATCTTGACCTGATTACCGAATATACCGCCGGAGTGAGATTGTCATGGAATATATGGGGCAACACGTTTGAAATGACCCGCCAGGAAAACAGCGAAGCTCCAAGCGTTACTAAAATCGGTACGGAAAAATCACGCGAATGGAACGTATCTGTTGGAATACTCGATAATCTTGAACCTATAAGCAGGAAACAAGAATTTGTAGTTAAACATCTTGAAGCCTTGAATGATCTTGCTAATCAAAAAAATACTATTATTGAAGAGGTCCGAGACGCATACCATAATTTCCTTAAAGCAAAAATTGCCAAAGATACCGCAAAAAGTAAAATTGAGTTCCGTAAAAAAACAGTAGAATTATATAATCTGCAAAGAAGTCTTGGCGAGCTGGAAACGTCTAAACTTGTTCAGTCCGAAATAGACCTTGCGACAGAAAAATCGGGTCTGCATAAAGCATTGGCGGATTACTTCATACAGCTTACCAGTTTAGATACTTCTATAGGCAAAAATATTTTTTACAAAGAACCGGTTTCTCTTCCGAATATTGAAATTCCCCCTAAAGAAGCGGTTGCCGCGCAAAAACCGCAGGAAGATGTAATGGTATCGTTTACAGGTTATTTATTTAAACTTGAGAAGGTAACCATAGGGCCTGCTACCCACAAAATCGTTAAAGGGTTTCATTATCGTAAATGGGTAGCTTTGGCGAGAAGCGGCACAATTGATCTTAACCAATATTTAGGAAAAGAAATTATTGTAAAGGGTATAGCGGTAAACACCGAAGACTGGATAGAAACCGTCATAGTCGATTCAATAGAGTTAACTGAGAAACAAAAAATTAAAGACAGTAAATCGACATCTAAAAACGACACACAGCCTGCCGAACCGCAGCCGGCTGTTTTTTCTAAAAAATCACAAAAAACCGATTCTAAAGATAATACCGATGAAACCGAAAATAAGAAACAAATCATGGAAAAAGACAATTCAGCTTGATTTTTTTTTATTTTAAATATATCATTTCTTAATATTATACAAAACCTTAATTTAAATCTTATAATTTAAGATTGATTTTCACCATTGTTCTTGAACAATGGTATCGCATTATAATCAAGCCGAAAATAATTAAGCATATTTTTTAAAGGGATACTATGAAAAAGAAAACACGAAGATTATTATTATTTATAATTTTTTTAGTTTTACCGGCAATGGCTATAGGCGCTTACATAGTATATATGCAGTTTGAAGGAAATATGGACAGTTTCGCCAAAATATACGAAGAATTGTCAAAAAGAGGGATTAAAGAGTTGGTGCTTGGTAAACTATTTGATAAAAACGATATTGATACTGAGTTGGATAATGAAAGCATAGCACAAGAAGAGCGGAACAAGGAAATTGATGCGCGTGTGCCGGTTACTGTTTTCACAGCATTTGTTACCGGATTCAGGGATACGCTTCCTGCTTTAGGCAATCTTAAAGGACATCGGGAAACAAAATTAGGTTTTGAAAAAACCGGTATAATCAAATCGTTTAATTTTAAGGAAGGCGATCTTGTTTACGCTGATGCTTTAATCGCGTCTTTAGAAAAAGAAGAAGCTAAAATTAAAGTTCGGCACGCAGAAGCAAAACTTAACGAAGCTAAAGCCAGTTTATCGTTAGCAAAAAATAAACTCAATAGAATCACCCAAAAATTTAAACTTGGCGGTACAAGCGAATCATTATATGAAGAGGCGCTTCTTGAATATCAGCGTTCAACCCATATACTTGAAAGCACTAAGATTGACAACGAAAATGCGATGCTTGATTTAAAAAAATGCGACTTGTTCGCTCCTTTTGAAGGTGTTTTAGGCAATAAATATGTTGAAGAAGGCGAAACAGTAACCCCAAACACTCTTGTATGCGATCTTATTGACGTGTCATATATGGTTGTCGAAATAGGTATTGTTGAAAGAGATATCGAAAAAATCGTTCAAGGGCAACGTGTTTCGGTTTTTGTAGATGCTTATCCTGAAAGAGAATTTATAGGAACTGTTGAAATGATATCCCCTGTTGTAGAGGGACAAAGCAGAACTTTTTCTGTAGAAATTAAACTGTCAAATCCACAAAAACTTCTTTTGCCGGGTATGTTCGCACGGGTAAAAATAAATGTCTTTGAACAAAAAAACGCTCTTATCATACCTACATCCGCATTAGTGCGATTTAGAAACAAATATTCCGTTTTTGTCGTTAATGAAGAGGCGGGAACAGTAACTGAACGCCCTGTTACCATCATTTACTCGTCTACAGATTACGCGGTTATCGCAAGAGGTTTAAAAGAAGGGGAATTAGTAGTTATCGGAGATAAAGAAGGAATCGGCGACGGATCTCCAGTAAAAGTTATAGAGCACCAAGTGCCTGAAATATAATTATTATTCATCCGATGAAAACAGGTCAACCATCGTTTTGCCCATATATAATTTAGTTACAAAAAATAGATATATATAAGGAAAAGATAAAAAAACCGTTTCACTAAACG
>JAGGZS010000056.1 GCA_021161885.1 bacterium | reverse complement strand
CTTATGAAAAATGCCGTTTACACACTTAACCTGACATACTCTCTAAATCAATACATATAAATTCACAATCAGGAAGCCTTAATTTTAATGCCATTGAGTAAGCACCAGTGCCGCCAGCGAGATCAAGGAACAACCCTTTTTTATCTATATACGGTTCAACGGCAAGTTTATCCGCTTTTGATAATGTTTTAATCATTTTTACGGCTTCGCTGTATAAACGGCTTACAATTTTGTTATCGTATTCCAAGACCATTGTTTTATCCCAAAGTAAAAAATTCTATTTTATATTTCAATATTAAATAATTTACTATATTTTTGTCAAACGAATAAAATACAGCGTATATTTGACGGAGATTATAACTATAAAGTTTATTTACTAAAACCGCTAAAAAAAATTTAAACTTGAATAGATTAAGATATAACTATATAGTATTATAAAAATATTCTTTCTCTAAAGCGAACTTAATTTTTGTCGAACTTCTTAATAACCCCAATTACAAAATTGATTGAGCCGATGTACCGGAAAAAATTTTAATACAACTTGTAAGCGGAGATAAATATATGTCTTTTTGGGAAAACAACCGAATTCTTATAACCGGCGGAACCGGTTTTCTCGGACAGCATCTTGTAAAAAAAATACAATCTTTAGGCGCGAAAACCTTGTTCGCCCCATCTTCTTTAGATTATGACCTTGTTGATAATAGGCAAGTAATAAAAATGTACGAAAAATTTTATCCTCAAACAGTAATTCATCTTGCCGCTTTGGTGGGCGGTATAGGGGCAAACCGCGCAAATCCGGGTAAATTTTTATATGATAACTTAATGATGGGTGTGCAGGCAATAGAGCAAGCTCGGCTTCATAATGTAGAAAAATTCGTTGCGGTAGGCACTATTTGCAGTTACCCAAAATTTACCCCTGTCCCCTTTAAAGAAAAAGATTTATGGAACGGGTATCCTGAAGAGACAAACGCGCCTTACGGATTGGCAAAAAAAATGTTACTTGTACAATGCCAAGCATATAGAGCCCAATACAATTTCAATTCTATTTATCTGCTTCCGGTTAACCTTTACGGTCCCGGCGATAACTTTAACCCGAAAACATCGCATGTTATTCCAGCTTTAATCCGCAAATGTCTTGAGGCAAAACGCAACAACGACAAATATATCACCGTATGGGGCACAGGCAATGCGACGAGAGAATTTTTATATGTAGAGGACTGTGCAGAGGCTATTTGTCTTGCCGCAGAAAAATATAACAGTCCCGAACCTGTAAACATAGGTTCATTTATGGAAATAAGCATTAAAGATTTAATTCATTTAATAGCGGAACTTACAGAATTTAAAGGTGAAATCAAGTGGGATACAACAAAACCAGACGGACAGCCAAGGCGCTGCCTCGATACGACAAAAGCAGAAAAAGAATTCGGGTTTAAAGCGTCTACTCCGTTTAAAGAAGGGCTGAAAAAAAGCATAGATTGGTATTTAAAAAATTATACAGCATAGATACTATATATAAACCTAATTCGGGATTTTAAGGATAATGTCGCTAATCCATGATAAAAAATCAATAATAGACCTATACGACCAAAACGCGAAAAAAAGAAAATTATGGTTAAAAAAGAATAGTTACTACCATAAAGAACTTGAACGTTTTTATAAATTCAATATTCCTGAAAATTCATCTATACTTGAGTTAGGATGTGCAGGCGGGCATCTTCTCAACGCTCTAAGCCCATCATACGGGCTTGGTATCGACATCAGCCCGGAAATGATAAAAACCGCTGAAAAAAATTTTCCTGATTTGAATTTTAAAATCGCAGACTGCGAAAATTTTTCTGCCGATCAAAAATTCGATTTTATTATCCTTTCCGATCTAATAGGCAACCTTTTTGATATCCAGACAACTTTTAACGCGCTGCATTGCGCATGCAAATCCGATACACGCGTCTTAATTAATTATTATAATTTTTTATGGGAGCCTATGCTGAAAATAGGCGAAAAAATTTCTTTAAAAATGCCGGAAAAATATCAAAATTGGATTTCCGCCGACGATCTGGAAAATTTTTTAAAACTAAGCGATTTTGAAGTCATAAAAAAAGGATTTTTTTTTCTGTTCCCTATTTATATTCCTTTGATATCCCTTTTATTCAATAGGCTGATAGGTAAACTGCCCCTGATAAAACATCTTTGCCTTGTAGAAACAATTATCGCCCGTCCGGCTGGCAAACCGGCTCATCCCCCATCGGATAACAACGGATACACATGTTCCGTTGTAATTCCTTGCCGTAACGAAAGAGGCAATATCGAAAACGCGGTTAAACGCACACCCAAGTTAGGCATTCATACAGAACTTATTTTCGTTGACGGAAGCTCCACCGACAATACCGCAGAAGAAATAAAAAAAATGATAAAAAAGTACCCTGATAAAGATATTACCTTAATTCATCAAGGGGACGGCACTGGCAAAGGCGATGCTGTGCGTAAAGGGTTCGCCAAGGCAAAAGGCGATATTTTAATGATTCTCGATGCCGACCTGACCGTACCGCCTGAAGATTTGACAAAATTTATGGATGCGATCACATCGGGCAAAGGGGAATTTATCAACGGCACAAGACTCGTTTACCCTATGGAACAAGGAGCGATGAGAACGCTTAACCTTATCGCTAACAAACTGTTCAGTTTAGGATTCACATGGCTGCTCGGGCAACGGTTCAGAGATACTCTTTGCGGAACAAAAGTCCTCTTCAAAAAAGATTACGAAAAAATTTGCAAAGGCAGACACTTTTTCGGCGACTTTGACCCGTTCGGAGATTTTGACCTGATTTTCGGAGCGTCCAAACTCAATCTTAAAATAATTGAAATCCCTGTATCATATAGGGAACGCAAATACGGAGCAACAAATATAAGCAGGTTCAAACATGGATGGCTTCTCCTGAAAATGTGCTTTGTCGCTTTCTTCAAAATAAAATTAAAAAATTAAGCTGTTAATATT
>JAGGZS010000135.1 GCA_021161885.1 bacterium | reverse complement strand
TCTTTTTCTCTCAGTTTGATTATTTGCCCATTAATATTAATCCTGACTAATGTTCACGTATATTCTGCGGAAAAACTAAATATTTTCGTTAGTATTCCCCCGCAAAAATTTATCGTAGATAAAATAGCCGGTAAATACGCCCAAACACACGTACTGTTAAGGCAAAAACAAAATCCCCACACTTTCGCACCTACTCAAAATCAGATAACTAAATTATATACCTGCGATATTTTTTTTACAATAGGCATCCCTTTTGAAAAAGAAATTGTAAAAATATTAAAAAGTTTAAATAAAAATTTTCCTATTATAGATACATCAAACGGACTAAAAAAACGATTTATAAAAAATCATTTCAGCTATAATCACACATCCGAAAAACACCAAAGCGAACCAGACCCTCATGTATGGCTGTCTATCCCGTTAGTGATAAAACAGGTAGAAACCATTACCGCCGCATTATCTCAACTCGCGCCTGAACAATCCGATTATTTCAAAAAAAACTCAAATAAACTGATTAACGATTTCCTAACCGCCAATAACCGTATAAAAAGAAAATTAACTCCTTATGCAGGGCGGTGCGTTTATATATACCATCCGTCACTAGGCTACTTTACCGATGAGTACGGTTTAACACAAACAGCAATAGAGGAAGGCGGAAAAAAACCTACTCCCAAACAAATCTCAAGATTAGCTATGCAAATAAAAAAAAAAGGCGCTAAAACCCTTTTTGCCGAACCTCAGTTTGACAAAATACACATAACAGCCATAGCCAACGCCGTCGGATGCAATGTGGAAATAATAAATCCAATGGAATACGATTTATTAAAAAATATTAATTCTATCACTGATAAAATCATAAAATCATTTAAAAACGATTAAACAGCATTAAGGATTTGTTTCGTTTGAAAAATAATATAATAACCTTCAACAATGTTTCTTTTAATTACAATAAACGAACTATACTTCAGGATATTTCGTTTTCCGTTGCAGAACGTGAATCTATATGCTTAATCGGTCCTAACGGCAGCGGCAAATCGACAATACTAAAACTTATTCTCGCACTGCTAACCCCTAATTCCGGTGAAATTACAGTTTTCGGAACTTCACCGGAACAAGCAAAACTGCATATCGGCTATATGCCTCAGCACATTAATTACGATCCGTTTTTTCCGATTAATGTTAAAGAAATAGTTCTTATGGGACGACTAAACAATAAAAACAAAGGGTTTTATTGCCGATTCGATAAGTTCGCCGCTCAGGAAGTAATCGATGAACTTGGATTAACGGATTTATCAAACCGCCAGTTCTGCGAATTGTCAGGCGGAGAACAACAGCGTGTTTTAATAGCGAGAGCACTTGTGTCTAACCCGCAGCTTCTCCTGCTTGATGAACCCATGGCTAATGTGGATACGCTAATCGAAAAAAAATTATCCGATATTTTAAAAACACTCCAAAAAAGAATGGCTGTTATTATGGTCTCACATGACTTAGGTTTAGTAGCCAATATTTTCCAAAAAGTTATATGTGTCAATAAAAAAGCCTACGTACACAAAACCGACCAATTAGACGGCACGATGATTAATCAATTATACGGTGAAAAAATAAGGCTGGTAAACCATGATAAACATTCGCAAAGGTAACGATAATGACTAATTTTATTCATTCTGTTTTTAACCCTGACATTCCGTTTCTAAGATACGCCCTGATAGCCGGCATATTATCGAGCATATCTTTCGGGATTGTAGGCACGTATGTTGTTGCCCGACGCATAACATACATCGCCGGGGCAATTTCACACTGCGTTTTAGGGGGTATCGGCGCGGCATTGTATTTCCAGACAGTTTACGGTTTAAAATGGTGTCATCCCCTGCTCGGCGCTTTTGTGTCATCTATTTTAGCGGCGGTTGTTATCGGATTAGTCAACACTCACGCTAAAGAACGCGAAGACACAATAATAAGCGCGCTTTGGGCTGTGGGTATGGCGACAGGTTTAATTTTTATATCCAAAACACCAGCCTACATTGACCCGATGAACTACCTATTCGGCAACATTTTGCTCATATCAAAAACCGACATTATCATAGTAGCCGTTCTTGACCTGATTATTCTCGTTACCGGAGTTTTGCTGTATAACAAATTTCTCGCCTTTTGTTTTGATGAGGAATTCGCCAAAACCCGCAATATAAATACCAAATTATACTATTTTCTATTGTTATGCATGACTTCCGCCACTATTTTTCTGCTGATGAAAATTGTAGGACTGATTATGGTTATCGCTTTATTATCACTGCCTGTGGCTATAGCCAACCAATTCTCAAAAAAATTATGGCATATGATGATATTATCGATTATTATATCCATCTTTTTTATTACCAGCGGGCTGGCAGTCAGCTACAATTACAATTTACCCGCCGGATCAACCATCATAATTATAGCAGGCATTATTTATATGCTTGTTATTGTTGTGAAAATAATTATCGGGAAATTACATCGTAAATAAAAAACTTTAATTAATAAAACACATTAACAGGAAATTCACTTTATATGGCAAGAGCTAAAAAAAAAACCGCCATATCGCTTTATCAAAGCTTATTAAGAAATATTATCTCTTTAATAATTTTTCTGTCCTGCTCAATACTAATCATAATCCATTTCGCGACAACCAGTGTAAAAATGAATATCTCTCGAATACTAATCGAGCGTGTAACTAACCGTGTCAAAGCCGAACTTAAACATTTCTTTAAATCTGTAGAACATAACTTGACATCAGTTCGCGTTATGGCTGAAAATAGTGTAATTAACTTATCAAATCCGCAAGAAGTGAGTAAACTCTTTTTTTCAATGATGCAAAGCACTCCCAAAATATCATCTATTAATATAGGCGATGAACACGGCCGCGGTTTTCTTCTGCTGAAAAAAAACGGCAAATGGCTGGCAAGATATGCGGACAACTCGAAAAACCCCGGACTGCTCAACTGGAAAAAATTCAACAGCAGCTATGTGATGGAAAAACAATGGACTGAAAAAAAACAATTCGATCCACGGGCTCAACCGTGGTATATATGTTTCACAAACAACACGGGTAAACAAGATACCCCCCTAAAAGAACAAGTTTACTGGACAAATCCGTACACTTTTTTTACTACCCAATCGCCCGGCATTACCGTTTCAACCGTAATAAAAACCCCTGACGGCACACGGTATGTTTTAGCCCTTGACATTCTTCTTACCGATATAACAACTATGACATCTGAAATAAAAGTTACACAGCACGGAGACGCATTCATAATGAGCGAAGAAGGTTCTTTGATAGGGCTTCCGAAACATTACGCAAATTGCTCGGCAGAAGACCGGAAAAACCTGTTTTTTTCATCACCTTTAAACTCACCATTTAAACCGATAAAAAACAGTTACAACGCATGGTTAAAGAATAAATCTAAACAAAAATCATCTTTTTTCTTTAAATGTAATAATGAAAATTGGATAGGCGGCATTTACCCGTTTCAACTCAATAACGACAGAAAATTTTTGATAAGCATTGTTTTTCCTGAAAAAGATTTTTTATACGAATTGACCCGGCAAACTTATATAGTAATCTGTGCCGCTTTAATATCTATGATAGTTGCAATATTATTAGTACATAAAACAACTATTCATTACAGCCAAGACCTCGAAAAAATAGTTTCCCAAAGTGAAAGAATAAAAAATTTGGACTTATCTCGGAAAACAGCTGTTTCATCAAATTTAAAAGAAATACGCCAGTTAGCTGATGTTCAGGAAAAAATGAGGGTCGCTCTTGAGTCTTTTTCAAAATATGTGCCTGTAAACGTGGTAAGAGAACTGCTTGACCAAGGTAAAGCTGCAAAAATCGGAGGGAAAATAGATTACCTGACTATACTGTTTACAGATATAAGAGGGTTTACATCTATCGCCGAATCAATAACCCCAAAACAACTCACCGACCAGCTTGCCGAATACTTTGAAGTCGTGCTAAATATTTTAAAACCTCAACACGCTACTGTAGACAAATTTATCGGCGACGCAATTGTCGCTTTCTGGGGCGCTCCCACATCCATAAAAAACCATGAATTTCATGCCGTAAAGGCTGTCATAAAAGCTCACCATGGCATTGGACAATTAAACCGTAAGTGGACAAAACAGGGTAAACCAGCATTTCCCACAACATTCGGGTTAGCGGCAGGACAGGTCATTGTAGGCAACATAGGCGCTTCATCAAGATTAAATTATACCGTACTCGGAGATATTGTAAACACAGCTAACAGAATAGAAAACATAAACCGGTTTTACGGTACCGAAATGCTCGCATCGCAAGAGATTAAAAAAGCAACACAAAAAAACTTTTTATGGCGTAAAATAGATACCGTTCAGCTTGTGGGAAAAACAAGCATAACAGACATATTTGAAATAGTAGGACCACATAAAGATATGACCGACGCAATGATAGAAAAAACTCTTAATTACGAAAAAGCCCTTAATTTTTATAAACAAAAAAAGTTCACATCCGCCTTAAAATTATTAGAAAAAATAATCCGGCAATATCATGACGATACCCCGTCAATTCGTTTAAAAAATTTATGCGAAACTTTTAAAGAGTATCCCCCATCATCCTTATGGAACGGAATTACTAAATTCAGCCATAAATAATCAATAAAACAAATCGAGACAATTTTTTTTG
>JAGGZS010000298.1 GCA_021161885.1 bacterium | reverse complement strand
TTAAAAAAATTCCGGTAAAAATAAATATTTTCGCGAAATGTTTATAAAAGTCCATTTTTAAAATACTCTAAAATAATGAATCCTGATAAAAATTGTCTCCCTGGGCGTACGGCATAGAAATGTTAAGGTGTTTGTATGCCGCGCGAGTCGTTTTCCTTCCGCTTGGGGTTCTTTTTATATACCCCTGCTGAATAAGATACGGTTCGTAAACTTCTTCTAACGTATCGGCTTCTTCGCCAACGGCGACAGCAAGGGAATTTATGCCCACAGGTCCTCCGTCGAATTTATGGATTATTGTTTCCAGAATAAGGATATCCATTTCGTCAAGCCCTTGCTGATCGACGTCAAGCATATTTAAGGCGGCATCCGCAACGGAAATGTTTATTTTGTTGTCGGCTTTTATCTGCGCGTAGTCCCTGACTCTTTTCAACAGGCTGTTGGCGATTCTCGGAGTACCTCTTGATCTGCGTGCTATTTCGAGCGCGCCCTGCTCGTCAATTTCCACGTTTAAAATACGCGATGAGCGAACGACAATTTTTTGGAGGTCAGCCGTAGAATAATAATTTAAGCGGTTTATGAAACCGAATCTTGAACGCAAAGGCGATGTAAGCAAACCGCTTCTTGTTGTGGCTCCCACAAGAGTGAAAAAAGGCAAATTTAAGCGGATACTTCTCGCGTTGGGTCCTTTGTCTAAAATAATATCCAGTTTATAATCTTCCATAGCCGAATAAAGGTATTCCTCTACGATATGGTTAAGCCGATGTATTTCGTCGATAAAAAGAACATCGCCTTCCTCAAGATTAGTTAAGATACCCGCCAGGTCTCCGGGACGCTCGATTACGGGACCTGACGTTATGCGGATATTACTGCTCATTGTCCCTGAAATAAGATGGGCGAGAGTGGTTTTGCCCAGTCCCGGCGGACCGGAAAACAGGCAATGGTCTAAACATTCTCCACGTTCCTGAGCGGCTTTGATGAATAGTAAAAGGCGGTCTTTTATCTTTTTCTGACCGATGAAATCGTTGAAAATAGTAGGGCGGAGCGACTGGTCAAGCAGTATGTCTTTTTCCAGAAATTCATCTATAAATTTATCAGCCATTACTTAACCTTATTATTATTTAATAACCTGAAGAGATAATTTTACAAGCTGCTCAATGTTGATGCTGTCAAGGTTATGTGTTTTTGAAATTTTTCGTACTGCGTCCTGCGCTTTGTTTTTCGCGTATCCTAATGAAACAAGAGCCATTATTGTATCTGTAACCATAATTTTTTGTTTATCGCTTGTTTTAGATGATATTATGTCAGTTCCCGCAGTATCGGGTATTTTTTCTTTTAATTCCACAATTAAGCGTTCTGATGTTTTTTTGCCTATTCCGGGAACCCTTGAAATACGGTTTACGTCGCCTGATGATATTGCCTGTATTAATTCATTAATAGGGATACCTGACAAAATGCCCAGAGCCCCTTTCGGACCTATCTTAGATACTCCTATCAGCAGTAAAAAAAAATCTTTTTCTTCCTGCGAAAAAAAACCGAACAAGGACATATTGTCTTCGCGCACATGAAGATGAGTCAATAATTTTACCTCGCTGTTAATCTCAGGGAGTTTCTCGAATGTGCTTATGGGAATAGATACGTTATAACCCATACCTTGAACGTCAATTAAGGCTTTTGTCGGTTGCGCCGATGTAAGAATTCCTCTAATAAAACCTATCAAAATAACCTCTTGTTTCTATATGTTTTTTACGAGCCGGTACTTGATTGAATTGTTGTTGTGCCTATGGCATAACGCTATTGCCAGCGCGTCGGATACATCGTTTGCCTTATGTATTTTTGTTAAAGACAAAAGCATCTTCACCATTTTTCTGACCTGTTCTTTATCTGCCCTGCCGTATCCGGTAATTGATTTTTTCACTTCCAGCGGAGTGTATTGGAAAACGTCAATCCCTGTTTGCACAGCTGATAAAATAAGCACACCTCTTATTTCACCCAACCGCATTACTACTTTTGGGTTTTTGTAGAAAAAAGTGCTTTCTATGGCGCACTGCTGCGGTTTATATTCTTTGATTACATCTGTGATTTGCTGGTAAATGGAAAAATATCTTTTTGAAGATTTCGCGTCTCTGCTTTCCAGACACCCGCATGAAACAATTTTGTTTTCGTTGTTTATTACGTCTATTATGCCGTAGCCTGTTCTGTATGTTCCGGGATCTATACCGATAATACGCACAAATTCACCTTGAGTTTTTTTATAGATTTATAAAAAATCTTATGAGATTCAAATATCTTCAAGTTTTGCCATTATGTCGTCGGGTATATCAAAGTTAGCGTATACGTTCTGCACGTCATCATGGTCTTCAATTACCTCGATAAGGTCTAACACCTGTTTAGCTTCTTTTTCTTGAAGAGGCACCGTACTGTTGGGCAAAGCGGTTATTTCAGCTGTTTGAGTTGGAATGTTTTTGTCTTTTAACGCTTCTGAGACTGCTTCAAAATCATGCGGTTGCGTAAATACTTCAAAAAGATCGTCTTCGGTTTTAACGTCTTCCGCCCCTGCGTCAAGCACGACAGTTAAAAGGGTATCTTCATCGACATCTTTTTTATGTATAGTGAAATAACCTTTTTTTGTGAACATCCAAGCGACAGCGTTGGCGGAAGCCATATTTCCGTTTCGCTTACTTAAAATACTGCGAATTTCCGAGGTTGTGCGGTTTTTGTTATCCGTAAGGGTTTCTATTAAAATAGCGACACCGCCCGGACCGTATCCTTCATAAACGCATTCTTCATAAACCACCCCGGGTAATTCGCCAGTGCCTTTTTTTATGGCGCGCTCGATATTATCGTTAGGCATATTAGCGCCTTTAGCGGCGGTTACAGCTGTCCTCAAGCGAGGATTCATACTTAAATCACCGCCTCCAATTTTAGCGGCTATGGTAATTTCTTTGCTTAAACGGGAGAAGAGCTTGCCTCGTTTTGCGTCGGTAGCCGCTTTTTTATGTTTTATACTTGCCCATTTTGAATGACCTGACACTATATTATCTCCTTATTAATATAAGTATAAAAATTTTATTCTTCTTCCTCGTCTATATGTTTATAAGCATCTCTAACCTTTTTGGCAATCATTGAAGGAACTTCTTCGTAATGGGAATAGTCCATTGAAAAGGCGGCGCTTCCGCCCGTAATAGAGCGAAGTTCGGTAGGGAACCTGTACATCTCTGATAACGGAGCTTGAGCTTTTATAAGTTGTAACCCTGAACCGGCTGATTCAATTCCCATAATTCGTCCGCGTTTCACATTTATTTCACCTGTAACCTGTCCCATAAATTCATCGCTTACAATAACTTCGATGTCCATGAAAGGTTCAAGCAGATAACTCTCGGCTTTTTCGGTAGCTTCTTTAAACGCTTTTGAACCGGCTATCTTGAACGCTAATTCGGAAGAGTCAACTGTATGGTAAGAGCCGAAATATAAACGCACTTTAACATCTTCCACAGGAAAACCAGCAAAAATACCTTTATCCATGGCGCCTATAATACCTTTTTCAACAGCAGGGATGAATCCTTTTGGAATAACACCGCCTACGATTTCATCGACAAATTCAAATCCGGTTCCTCTTTCGAGCGGTTCAACTTTTATATATACATCAGCATATTGACCGCGCCCGCCGCTTTGTTTTTTATGTTTGCAGTGCCCTTGCGCTTTTTTACGTATGGTTTCTTTGTAAGCTACTTTCGGGGTGGATAGATCGACTTCAACGCCGAATTTTTTCTTTAACATATTCATTTTTACACCGATATGTAAATCGCCGAGACCGGATATAACAAGTTCTTTTGTAGCTTTATTTCGCTCGATTTTAAGGGTCGGGTCTTCAGCGGCTATGGTGTGTAATCCGTTGCTTATTTTTTCTTCTTCACCGGTTTTTTTAGAATGAGCCGCGAAAGATGTGTTAGGCCGTGGGAATTCTATATCAGGGTATTCGATAGGATTTGCCGGATCGGCAAAGGTATCGTTTACGTGAGTGTTTTTCAGTTTCGCAATAGCTATTATTTCGCCCGGATAAGCTTCGTGAACTTGTTTTTGTTCTTTGCCTTTGAATGTAAAAAAATTATTTATTCTTTCTTTTGATTGCGTTCTCACATTGTTAATGCCTTGATCAGCTTTAAGCACACCGGAAAATACCCTTAAATAAGTTAACTGCCCGATATACGGATCAGAAACAATTTTGAAAACTTTCGCGCTGTAAGGTTCGCTAACAGCCGGTTTGCGTTCGGATTTTTCGTCGGCAGACTTTTTTGCGGCAAACATATCCGCTGAGGGCATATCATGGCAGAGAAAATTAATAAGCTCGTTTATCCCAATATTTTTTTCTGCCGAACCACATAAGATAGGTACAAGTTTGCATTCTTTGGTCGCGATACGCATACCCTCTTCAATTTCTTCTGGACTAAATTCTTCACCTTCGAGATAACGCATTGTCAAGTCGTCATCGGTTTCCGCGAATGTTTCAAGAAAAAGTTCTCTGTATTTGGCGTATTCGGTTTTGATGTTTTCGTTAGAGCAAGTTTCTTTCATGACATTGACTACTTCGCTGAAATCGGTTTCCTGCCCGATAGGAATATTTATCGGCACACAATGTGAACCGAATGATTCTCGAATGGTAGATATGCGTTTGTCATAATCTGCGTGTTCTTTGTCCATCCTGTTAATAAATATTAAAGCCGGTTTTTTATGTTTGCTAAGATAACGCATTACTTTTGTCGTCTGAACCTGCACACCGGTAACAGCGTCAATGACTACAATCGCGCAGTCCACTCCTGCAAGCGCTCCGATAGTTTCGCCGTAAAAATCGTTATAGCCGGGAGTATCCATCATGAAAATTGTGTAACCGTCTTTATCAAAACGAAACACTTTGCTGTGGATTGTCGTGCCTCTTTCTTTTTCGTCTTCAAAGTAGTCGGAAAATGAGGTGCCTTCAGTAACTTTTCCCAAGCGGTCGGATTCACCAACAACATAAAAAATTCTGTCTACTAAACTAGTTTTTCCCGAGTGGCTGTGACCAACAACTGCAAAACTTTTGATTTTACTTACATCTTTTTCTTTCATAGAGGTCTCCCATTATTTTTACTAACTTACCATAGTATCTAAGGTAGGATTCAAACGCCTCAATTATAATTGCTTAAATAAATATTTAATAAACAAGTTTGTTTTAGTAAACCTTTTTTTTCAAAAATAATTATTTTTTTTTTGATAATAACATTTTTTTTCCCAATTAAAAAG
>JAGGZS010000225.1 GCA_021161885.1 bacterium | reverse complement strand
TCTTTTCAGAGGAATAGAATCAATAATTTTTTCAACTATTTTTCACTGCGGCATTTGGCTTTTAATCCAAATAGCAAATTTTTTCGGCGGAATGGTTGCGCCGGAAAACGAAATCCGGTTTGATTTATATCCTCCATACCAATGGGAATACATAGCTTTCGTTATTATCACCATTTTTACTTTCCGAAAAAGATGGGGCACTTAATCTAATAACAGTTCGGGAATTTGTCTTGGCGGGATTATTGTCTTTTATCTTATTTAATGGCATCATCTTATTTTACAATCTATTATAAAAAAATTTGACTATACATCAAGCAGCGTTTTTTATGAGAAAAATTCCAAAAATCATAAAAATAACATTCGGAATCCACACGGCTACAAAAGGGGTAAAAAAACCGTTTTTCCCCATCATTGTAGAGATGATACTTATGCCGTAATAAGCAAGAAAAAGGATCATACTGATTCCTATGCCTTTAATAAAACCGCCCCGCTGAGTTTTTATGGCAAAAGGAATGCCGACCAATACCGCGATAATACATACGAATGGAAACGCTATTTTGTTATGAAGGTCAACTAAAGTTGATCTATATAACCTGGAATTTTTGTTTTGAAGCATAAGGTAACGCAATAACGACATAAAATTCATTGTCGCCAGATGTTTTCTCGTATTTTCAAAATCCTCGGGAGTTACGTTATAGGTCATAAGCATTTTACTGAATTTTTTAGGTTCCCTGTATTGCCCTTCATCGCTTAATTGCGGTAACCCTTCCTTATTATAAAAATATATGCTTCCGTCAAGAAAAAGCCATTGTCCGTCAATCCATTTAGCCTTTTTCGCTATTACTTTTTGATTGATCTCCCCGTCATCGCCGAATTCTCGCACTATAACACCGGATAATTCTTTAGTTTCCAAATTAAAAGATTCAATAAACCAATCACGATTGGCAGACGGGTTTCTAAACGGCATATTTTTCCATAATTCATACTGCACAGTCTTTTCGCCCTCAAATATCTGTTTTTTAAGCACGCTCTCCTCAAACGCGTATTTACAGACAAACTGGTCGTTAATGAAAAAAATGATTACGGCACAGGTTACGGCTACTACAAGAAACGGTAAAATAATCCGGTCTATATGTATGCCTGAAGCGCGCATAGCTATAATTTCATGGTGGCGGTTCATATTGCCTATGTCATACAAAAGAGCAAGCAATATGGCAAGCGGAGTGCTTGTTACGATTATCATAGGACATTTTATAAAATAGTATCGCAATAAAATATGTAATCCTATTTTATTTTTTAAGAACTCATCAAGGTTTATGGAAGCGTCATATGTAATATAAAGTATTAAAAACGCGAATATGCAGTATAAAAAAGGTGTCATAAAACGTCTTATAAGGTATTTATCTATAATTTTCATTTATCTTCCCGATAATTTTTTAATTAAAAACAATCCTAAAACGCATAAAATTATATTGGGTATCCAAACAATAAGGTAAGGGAAAAAATCAGGATGCTTGTTTAATGCTTTTCCAAAAAGAGTGAATCCGTAATTAACGGCGAACAAAGCAAGGCTTATAGGAATACCTATCGTCTTTTCGCTGCGGTGGGTTTTTATTCCTAACGCCACACCTATAAATAACAGTGACAGGCAAGAAGCCGCAAGAGATATTCTGGTATTAATCTCTGTCAAAATTTTAGATATTTTTATTCTGAGCATATCTTTGCCGTATTGTCCAGCGATTTTAAGTCTCTCTTGAAGTTCTTTTTTTTGCGCATAAAGTTCACGGATTTTATAATCTTTCATCCGCTTATAAGACCTATGGCGTTTATTTTTATATTCAGGGTCAAGCTGTAGTTCAATGGGCACCATACCCATTTTTGCGTGAATAAAATCGGGGGTACCGGAATTATCGTTCTCGGACTGCTGTTCTATCATCACATCACGGAGTTTAAGTATAAGAAGATTTCTTTTGGAATCTAACTCAATTGTACCGGTTTCAGCTTTGATAAATCGAGGTGATTTATTGGGAATTTCCTGTTGGATTGATATATTTTTAAGTTGATTGTCATTTATTTCATCAACATATATCAAATAATTATCGAACTGGTTAATTATAACACCCGGTTCAATCAGAGCCATAGGGGATTTTTTCCCTATTTCATTCTTTAACTGCCTTAATTGATAATGGCAGCTTGGCAGGACAACATCGTTAATAAAAACGCAAAGCACTGTAAGTGCAATCCCCATAATAATCGGCGCGGTTATTATTCGATACACAGACACCCCGCTGGCTTTTAAAGCCGTAATTTCATTTTCCGCCGACAGCTGTCCAAAAAGAAGCAAAACGCCTGTCAGAAACGCCATTGGTATAGCATAAGATAAAAGGTAAGGAATGGAATACATAAAGAAACGGACGACAAAAAATATGCTTATTTTACCGAGAAACATTTGTATTATCTTAAACAGGCTTCCTGTAAAAAGCATAAAAGTAAAAATAGTCAATGTAAAAAAAAACGATATAAGCAGATGCTTGATAATATAT
>JAGGZS010000008.1 GCA_021161885.1 bacterium | reverse complement strand
TTAAAATTTTGCTGGAAAAAAGAAAAAATTATCAAGCTCTATTAATCGGCAAAACAGAAATTTTTGAATTTTATAATAAATTATTAAATACTGGGTTGTCGTTTAGGAAAATCACCGGTTTATCCTCAATTGAATTCAGCGAATCTATAATACCTGTATATGATGTTTTTGACCGTTTAAGCGTAGATGTTGTCCCCGGCACTCCTTCTGTGTCAGGCGCTTCAGCGGCTATGGAAGCTGTAAAGACAGCCGCTAAACTGGCGTTAGATAAAAAAATATCAGCTGTTGTAACGGCTCCCATATGCAAAAAAGGCATCAATCAAGCCGGATACCATTTTAAGGGGCATACCGATTATCTTGCCCATCTTACTAATACAAAAAATTATGTTATGATGCTTGTCGGCGGCGGCCTTAGGGTGTCGCTCGCTACAATACATATACCGTTAAAAGATTTATGGTCAAATTTGACTATGGAATCTTTATATGAGGTGATTTGCATTACAAACCGGTACATAAAGTTGTTTGGGGTAAAAAAGCCTAAAATAGCTTTATGCGGGGTTAATCCCCATGCCGGCGAGGAAGGGCTGCTCGGCAATGAAGAGAAACAGATACTCAAACCGGCTATGCAAACGGCAAGAGCCGATAAAATTAACGTAACCGGAATATATCCGTCAGATACCGTTTATTGGGAAATTTTAAAAAACAATACAGCCGATGCTGTTGTGGCAATGTACCATGACCAGGGATTGATACCCGTAAAAACGCTCGCTTTTGACTGCTCCGTGAACGTAACTCTTGGGCTGCCTATAATACGGACATCGCCTGACCACGGGACAGCGTTTGCTATTGCCGGCAAAAATAAAGCGAATGAAAAAAGTATGAAAACAGCCGTAAAAACAGCTGTTCAGCTTGTTTGCAATATGGATAAATTTTGACAATGAATAAACTTAATTTATATAATAAAAATTTTATTAACGATTATTTAAAACAGAACAAAATTGAACTTAGAAAAAATCTTGGGCAAAATTTCGTTATTGATAAAAACCTTATCGATACGTTGCTCAGCACCGCCGACCTTACGATACACGATACGGTTATTGAAATCGGAGCAGGAATGGGATCATTAACCGCGGAACTGCTTAAAACAGGAGCGCGGGTAATTGCCGTTGAAATTGATAACAGGCTGATTGAACTCCTGAAACATCATTTCGGGCATGACCCTAATTTTGTTTTAATTGAGGGAGATATTTTAAGAAAAAATACTATGGATAAATTAAAACAATATCTGCCCGCCGACCGCTCCATAAAAGTTATAGCGAATGTGCCATATTATATAACAAGCCCTATATTGACTTTATTATTAAGCTCCGATATTTTTTTTAGCGATATCATTATTACTATCCAGAAAGAAGTTGCGCAAAGGATAACAGCGTCTGCCGGCACAAAAAAATATTCGGCTATATCGGTTTTTATAAATTATTACGGATATGCGCGGATTATAGAAACATTTTCACCGGCTTCTTTTTTTCCGAATCCAAAAGTTTTTTCTTCAATTTTGCGAATAAAAATCTACGATAAAAAACCTGTTGTATCCAATCATCCGAAATATTTTCATTATTTTGTGAAACTTTGTTTTACAGAACGCAGAAAAATGATAAAAAACAGTATACTCAATATCCTGAAAAGTTGGAATGTGGACAAAAACGGGTTCGATTATAAAAATTGTTTTGAGAAGCTATCCATAGATACTGCCGCAAGACCTGAAACGTTTAATGTAAAACAGTTTATTGGTTTGGCTGATGCTTTTCGGACTGTTTGTCCGTCAAATATAAAAAAGAAATACGATTAAAATAAATTCTTGTTAAGGGGGGGTATTTTAAAATGTCGTTTACCGAGAAAGATGTTGATTACGTTGCCAATTTGTCACGAATCAGTTTATCGGATGAAGAAAAAAAGAATTTTACCGTTCAGCTTGAACAGATTTTAAAGTATGTGGAAAAATTAAACCGGTTAAATACTGATAATATAGAACCGACTGCCCATATATTGCCTGTGAGCAATGTATTCAGGGACGATGTCGCAAAAATATGCCCAACTACCCGATTCGCTGTTGAACAGTCCGCGTTACTTGTTGACGGGCTATTTGGCGTACCTCGGGTAATATAATAATTCGCAGGAGGAGCATAATGAGTCTTTATTCTAAAACAGCTGTTGAGCTTATTGGTTTGCTCAATAAAAAAGAAATCAGTTCACGTGATATTGTCAGTTCTGTTTTTCAAAGGATAGAACAGGTTGACACCAAAATTAATGCCTTTATTTATACTGATAAGGAAAATGCCTTAAAAAAAGCTGATGAAATAGATAAAAAACGGGTAAACGCTGAACCGCTTGGATTATTAGGCGGAGTGCCTGTTGTTTTAAAATCTAACTTATGCTGTTTTACTTGGCCGGTTAGCTGCGCGTCAAAAATTTTGAAAGGTTATAATTGCGCTTATACGGCGACATCAGTAGAAAAGCTGCTGCGGGAAGACGCGGTGCCCATAGGTTACGCTAATATGGATGAATTCGCTATGGGGTCGTCTTGTGAAAACTCTGCTTTCGGTGTTACGCGCAATCCGTGGAATACCGATTGTATCCCCGGCGGGTCGAGCGGCGGGTCTGCCGCGGCGGTAGCCGCTGACGAGACCATACTCGCGTTAGGATCGGATACCGGCGGGTCTATACGCCAGCCCGCTTCTTTGTGCGGAGTGGTTGGATTGAAACCGACTTACGGCAGGGTATCACGCTTTGGGCTGGTTGCGTATGCGTCATCCCTTGACCAGATAGGTACTTTAACTAAAACAGTAGCAGATAACGCGTTGCTCCTTAAAGTGATAAGCGGACACGACTGTTCTGACTCCACCTCTATTGACAGAAAAGTTCCAGACTACCCAGCATATTTGAATAATTCTATAAAAGGCTTGAAAATAGGAATCCCAAAAGAATATTTTGTTGACGGTATGGATAATGAAGTGGAAGAATCTGTCAAAAAATCTATAAAAACATTTGAGGGTCAAGGAGCTGTTCCGGTTGAAATATCGTTGCCTCACACTGATTACGCGGTTGCCTGTTATTATATAATCGCCACAGCCGAAGCAAGCGCCAATCTCGCAAGATTCGATGGGATACGATACGGCGCTCGATCCCCGCAGGCAGAGAACCTTATTGATTTATATGAAAAAACTAAATCCGATGGGTTCGGGCAGGAAGTGAAACGGCGTATCCTGCTTGGCACTTATGTTCTAAGTTCGGGTTATTATGAGGCGTATTATAAAAAAGCCCAGAAAGTAAGGACATTGATTAAAAACGATTTTGATACGGTATTTAAAAAGGTTGACTGCATATTAACGCCAACTTCGCCTACACCCGCCTTTAAGATTGGCGAGAAGACGAATGATCCTTTGAAAATGTATCTATCCGATATATTTACAATATCCCTCAATCTTGCCGGACTGCCGGGTATATCCATACCGGGCGGGTTTACGCAAAGCGGACTGCCTATCGGTATGCAACTGGCGGGTCGTCCTTTTGAAGAGGAGGTTATCTTAAATGCCGCCTATTCTTTTGAGAAAAATACTTTATTTCATACAACTAAACCAACCCTTTCTTAAAAGGAGGTTAATATAATGGAATTTGAACCTGTTATTGGTCTTGAAGTTCATGTTCAGCTTAAAACTAAATCTAAACTTTTTTGTTCATGCGCTACTGAGTTTGGAGCAGCGCCTAACAGTCAGGTTTGTCCGGTTTGCCTTGGTCATCCGGGAGTACTGCCGGTACTTAATAAACAGGCTCTTGATTATGCGGTTTTATGCGGATTAGCACTAAATTGTTCCATATCAAAATTCAGTAAATTTGACCGAAAAAATTATTTTTATCCTGATTTACCGAAAAACTATCAGGTTTCGCAATTTGATAAACCCATATGCGGCAAAGGAAAAATAACTTTTTTAATCAATGGGAACGAAAAAACAATCGGCATAACACGGGCTCATCTTGAAGAAGACGCCGGCAAATTAGTCCATTCCGAAACAGGCGCAGAGAGCGGAGTGGATTTTAACCGCACAGGTATCCCGTTGCTGGAAATTGTAAGCGAACCGGACCTTCGTACACCTGAAGAGGCGTATATGTATCTTCATATGATAAAAAACATTATTGAGTATCTGGGAGTAAGCGACTGCAACATGGAGGAAGGAAGCCTGCGGTGCGACGCTAACGTGTCTATCCGCCCTAAAGGACAAGAAAAATTCGGCACAAAAGTTGAAATTAAAAATATGAATTCGTTTAGAAATGTTCAGAAGGCATTAGCTTATGAATTAGAACGGCAGGAAGACGAAATACTCGGCGGCGGCATAATAGTTCAAGAAACAAGGTTATGGGATGCGGATAAAAATCAAACTTTTTCTATGCGAACTAAAGAGGAAGCCCATGATTACAGGTATTTCCCTGAACCAGATTTGGTGCCTGTAAAATTAGATGAAAATTATATAAAATCGTTAGAAAACCAATTGCCTGAACTGCCTTTTGATCGAATGAACCGTTTTACAAAAGAATATACTTTAACAGGCTATGATGCCCAAGTGCTTACTTCATCACGGGAAATAGCTGATTATTATGAAGAATGCGCAAACTTGACAGATGATTATAAGGCGGTAAGCAACTGGGTTCAATCAGAGCTTTTAAGGGAAATAAATGAGAAGAAAATATCTATTAAAGAATCAAAAGTTACTCCCTCAAAGTTGACGGATATGCTGAAATTGATTCAAAAAGGGGTTATCAGCGGTAAAATCGCTAAAATAGTATTTCATGAAATTATGCGGTCCGGCAAAGACGCCGAACAAATTGTTAAGGAAAAAGGGCTTGTGCAAATAAGCAATCCGGATGAACTTAAAAACATTGTCGAAAAAGTAATTAAAGATAACAAAAAAATTGTTGATGATTATAAAGGCGGTAAAGAAAAATCGTTTATGTTTCTTGTGGGGCAGGTTATGAAAGCAACTCAAGGCAAAGCCAATCCACAGCTTGTAACTAAAATGCTGAAAGAGGCTATAGGTTGAATTTTTACTCAATAAAATTTTATTAGGATTACATCTGATTGAATACAGATAAACATAATTGGGTTGAAATTTATTATCTTGTAATTCTATTAATTACAGGATTATCCCTGCGTTTTTTTAGGTTGGGAAACGAAAGTTTTAGTCCGCTTGAAGCGTCTTATATTGCGGCTTTATCAAAAAATTTTAATAATCTTCTTGTTTATTTAATAACTCATAAAAATATATCCTTTTGTTTCTCGTTTGCCGGTTTTTTATGGCTGAAATTGTTTTCGTATTCAGAATATTCCGCGCGATTATTATCTGTGTTATTCGGTATCGGGGGGATATTGTTCTGTTTTAAATCTTTGAGATTTTTTTATCGGTCTAAAATATCTTTTTTTATATCGCTTTTTTTGTGTTGTTCGCCTTTATATGTGCAAATATCCCAGCAGTTTAGTCCTTATGCGATGCTGTTCTTTTTTGTAACCCTTAATATTTTTGTTTTTTGTTCAATTGTTAAACGATCTGAGACTAAATTTTTAAACTGGATGTATATAATATCTGGGTTAATAGCAGTGAACAGCAACTATATATGCGCGTTAATTTTTATCCCCCAATTTTGGTTATTATATAATTACAATAACGGGAAAAAAGTGTTTTACCGTAAAAAAACTTGGGTAGTTTCAATTTTTATAATTGTTTTTATAACAGTATTAATTTTCTGTATATTTGAAAATTTTTCCGCAAAAAAATTATTTCTTCCGATACCTACGGTAAATTTATACCAACTAATCATATCGTTTATTT
>JAGGZS010000060.1 GCA_021161885.1 bacterium | reverse complement strand
TTTTGTTGTCATATTATTGACACAAACATAATTTTTAAAAATTTTTTTAATTCAATAAAACTGTAATATTATTATTGTAACTTTTGTTTTATATTTTTATAATTAGTCAAGATTATATACAGCACACAGGGTATTCATTAATATGATTAACAAATTAGGACAGTCAAAAAACTGGATATTCAACACGGTTGTTCCGGCAATATTAACCGTAATACTTTTTGTTCTTGTCAGTTTTATTATAGTACGCCCAACCTTAAAAAAGACTATCTTATCGCATAAAAAAGAAATGTTAACACGATTAATTGAAACCGCCTCGAATGTATTAAACCATTATCATCAGCTTGAAGCAAATGGTGAATTATCTGTTGAAGAAGCCCAAGCCAAAGCAGTTGAACACATAAACTTCATGAGATATGGAGATAATAAACAAGGATATTTTTATATTTTTACTTTAGATGCTATCTGCAAAGCCCAGCCTTTCCACCCGGAATTAGTAAACAAAAACTTATCAAGGATGCACGATGCTTCAGGTAAATATTTCATACTCGAATTCATAAATACAGTTAAAAAAAATAAATCAGGGTACGTAACATATCTATGGCCGAATTTTGACGATCCGCAGAGAATAATTCCTAAATTATCTTTTGTGAAAGAGTTTGAACCGTGGGGCTGGGTTATCGGAACCGGCATATATATAGAAGACGTAAACGCTACAATCAATCGTTTCACAAACAATTTTTTGATCATATCCACTATTATTTTAATAATTATTACTTTTTTATCAGCCATTATTATCGTGCACGGTTTGAGGGCGGAAAAAAAACGCAGGCAGGCTGAACAAAGTTTAAAAGAAAGGGAAAAACAGTTCAGGCAAATTGTGGAGAAATGTCCTTTTCCGGTTTTAATAACTTCTATAACCGGAAAAAATATTTACGGCAACATTAAATTAATAGAAGTTTTCGGATACACCCTTGATGATATTCCATCAATCGAATCATTTATGGTTAAGGTATTTCCAGATAAAGATTATTTAGATTACGCAAAATCATGCTGGGAAAACGACATACATATTTTGAGAACTAATCCCGATGAAATCCAGTCGCGGATGTTCAATTTGACTTGTAAAGATAAAACCGTGCGCACTGTCATTTTTCAATTAATAATGAGCGATAATAAAACATTATACCTTTTCGCCGAAGATATTACCGATAGAAAAATTGCCGAAGACAAGCTCATTGAAGAACGCCAGCAGCTCATATCTATTTTCGACAGCATAGCTTTACCCATATATGTATGCGATAAGGAAACTTTTAAACTGGTTTATGTAAACGAAGCATTTAAAAAATACTGGGGCGACAGGGTTGGAGAAATTTGTTATGAGGTGCTTGAAAACAATACCGCGCCGTGCAGTCATTGCGCTGTGTTAAATAACAACAAAAATTACGGCGAATTCATAGAGTTTCAAAATAAGCTGACAGATAAATTTTTTCATGTGATGAGCACATCATTTATCTGGTCGGACGCAAAGCATGTATTCTGTAATCTTGCTATTGATGTAACAGAACATAAAAAACTTGAAAACGAACTGTTAAAAATAAAAAAACTTGAATCAATAAGTACTCTCGCCGGCGGCATAGCCCATGATTTCAACAATCTGCTTACTTCGATTTTAGGCAATCTTTCTATAGCCATACTCCACACAAAAGCGAACAAAAAAGTAAACAATACCCTAAAACAAGCGGAAAAAGCTACTATGGCAGCTACCTCATTGAGCCATCAGCTTTTAACTTTTTCCAAAGGCGGCACACCGATAAAAACTACTGCCTACATAAACGATCTCATCAAACATTCCGCGCAATTCGCTATAAAAGGCACAAATGTTAAATGTAGTTTTAAACTCGATAAAAAACTTCAGCCGGTTGAAATCGACTCAGGGCAAATCCATCAGGTTATCAGCAACGTACTTCGCAATGCCATTGAGGCAATGCCCAACGGCGGAACTATAAAAATAATATCCTCAAACCGCAATATATCTGAATTTGATAAAAGTATTCCGCTTGAAAAAGGGGATTATGTAAAAATTGAATTTCACGATGAAGGTTCGGGAATAAACAAAAATATATCTGAAAAAATTTACGATCCGTTTTTTACGACAAAAGAAAACTCAACCGGGCTCGGTCTTACCGCATCGTACGCGATTATAAAAAAACATAACGGGCATATGCAATTTCAATCTGATCCAAACAAAGGAACTGTATTCACTATTTATTTGCCCGCTTCACCCATCAAAGAAATATCAGGAAGCGAACAAACCGATATTCCTGCCCAAAAGAAAGGAAAAATACTTATTGTTGACGACGACCTAATGATTCTTAGTGTATGTAAAGATTTACTGCTTGATTTAGGCTATTATCCGATAACCGCTAAAAACACCAAAGAAGCTGTTGATTTTTATAAAAAAAGCATAAAAGAAAAAAAACCTTTTGATGCTGTTATAATCGATCTGGTCATCCCCGGTGAAAAAGGAGGGAAAGACATTATCAAATCGTTACTGAAGATTAACCCAGAGATTAAAGCGATTGCGTCAAGCGGATATTCAAACGACCCAATCTTATCCGGTTTTGAAAAATACGGGTTCAAAGCTATCCTGTCAAAACCTTACAGTATTCAGCAATTAAGCGCTGTGCTCCAAAAAATCATCACAAATTAAAAACTTTTTTCTTCAAATATTGAAAATCTAAAAATGCCGGTTTTTTGCATACAATATTTCAACATCACCAAACAGGTTTTTATGCCGTAAATTATGCTTTTATAAAAATTTATCGATGACGCCTCAGGGAAATATCTTGTCGGTATAGGCACATCGCCTATTCTGAAACCGAAATAAGCGGACTGAAAAAGAATCTCCGTATCAAAGACAAAACAGTCGGAATTATTATGGTACGGTATTTTTTTAAAAATTTCTCTTCGGAATATTCTGAACCCGGAATGAAAATCGCCTAAATTTTGCCCTAACACAAAATTTTCTATAATTGTTAATACGCGGTTGGATAGATATTTATACAGCGGCATCCCACCTTTCAGGGCTTCGCGCCTTGTTCTTATGCGAGACCCTATGACTATATCGCAAATGCCTATTTCCAAAAAACCTAAAGCATACGGGATAACTTTGGCGTCATACTGGTAATCAGGGTGAATCATAATGATATATTCAGCGTCATATTTTAACGCCGCGTCATAACACCTTTTCTGGTTAGCCCCGTAACCCTGATTTATCGCATTAGTAATAACCTCTATGCCAAGCGATTGGGCAAGGCTGACTGTATTGTCCGCGCTTGCGTCATCGGATAAAATTATTTTTTCTACACCGGTTTTAGCAATATCCGCATAAGTCTTTTCAAGCGTTTTTTCCGCGTTATAAGCAGGCATAACAATAACCGCCTTGCACGCATTGTTATCTAAACCCGCATACGCCATTTATAATCTCCATTTTTATTTTGATTGAAATTTTTATTTTTATATAATAGATTTGTTTTGTTCAAACAGCAAACAATAATTTTTTAGCCGGAGGCATAAAATGCCCAATAAACCATTGATAAATAATTTTCTGATGTTTTTGATTCTTTCATTATTTACCAGCTCTTTTTTTATTCCGCCTGCTTTATCTATGGGCGAGAAAACTTTCAATACCCGGCATAAAAAAACTGAAGAACCCGATGATTTCAGTAAATTTCATATACCTGTGATTAACTCATCGACTGCGTATAAACTGTGGAACGGGAAAAAAGCTGTTTTCGTAGATGCATTGCCGCCGGAGCACTATTATGCCCAACATATTCCCGGGGCAATAAATCTTCCCGCATCCGATCCGGAAACAAACTGGCATAAATTCCTTGACGTTAAAAAAGATGATATTATTATCGCATACGGGGCTTCTAAAAAATCTGACGCCGGCAAAACCGTAGCTAAATATCTAAAATATAAAGGTTATACCCAAGTATACTACTATAAACAAGGCTTAAAAACATGGATATACCATCTTCTTCCTACTGAAACGCAAGAGCAGCAGTAAATAATTATATATCGGATAACAACATATTAGCCGGCGACTTTTTTACGGTCTGCTGAAAAATTTTCAAACTATCTTTAAACTGCCTAAGATGCTCAAGATTATCAAGGGCTATAGTGCTGTTTCCGTACTCATCCAACTTTGAGACAACATATTGTATAGTTATTTTGTTTACGCTTAACGCAGGCTGAAAACGAGATATTTTATCTTCCCCGCCTTTAATTTCACAAAGAATACCTCCGGCAACCAGCTCAAATATTATTTGCCTCACAAGACGAATAGGAATATCCATAACCTGTGAAATTTGAACATCGCTCAACGCCTGCTCCCCTTTAGAGAAACGATCGACGCACAATTTTACTATTTGCAGCCCTAAAATCCGTTTCAAAATATTATTTACATGAAGCGATTCCGACTCAAACTCATAGGTATCAACATTCTGAACCGCAAACGATATTTCCGATCCGAACAGCACAATTACCCAACTGAGCTGAAGCCATACGAGAAATAATGGCAAAGCGGCAAAACTACCGTATATAGCGTTATATTTGGATGTAACTATCTGGAAATTAAAATATGTAAACTGGAGTATCTGATAAAGAGTCCCAGCTATCACCGCACCCGCCAAAGCCGACTTAAAATTAACCCGGGTATTGGGCATAAAAATATAAAGTATCATAAACGCTATTATCATGATACCTAAGGGGATACATTTAAGTAAAAAAGGCAGTCCCGCGGATAGATGAACGTCCTGGGCAATAACCGCTAATTTTGTGTCTATAAATACCGTCATACTGCTTGATATAACGAATAGAATAGGACCGATAAGCATAATTGAAAGATAATCACTGATTTTTCTCGATAGTGATCTATGCTGTTTGACTCCCCAAATATCATTAAAAGAATGTTCTATATAACCTAAAAGTTTTATTACCGTCCAAAACAAAACCAGTATGCCTACACCGACTATCAGCCCGCTTTTAGTATTTTGAAGCAACGAGGTGGCGAAGGAAAAAATTTTATCAGATACCTCCTCGTGCCCATGTAACGCATCACGAAGATTTTTTTCCAGCATTTTATCTATACCGAACCCTCGCGCTACGCCAAAGGACATAGCGATTACAGGCACAATAGACAACAACGAATAAAATGTCAAAGCCGAAGATTTAAGATAACAGTTATCATCCGCAAAACCCTTGATTACAAGTGAAACAATACGAAGTTTACCCAATAAAAACGCTTTTAACGGTGTTAATGTTTTTTTATTGACAAACCATATGTCATGTTCCAAAAAACCGACTATTTTCTTAAACATTTCACGCTCCTTATATTTATATTAAAATTTTTTAAATATTTATATTTTGCAGATAACTTGTCAAATTGACATTTTTCTTAACAATGCCAAGTTTTTTACGGATATTATTTCTGTGCCTATCCACAGTAGTTGGCGAAATATTCAAAATATCAGATATTTCTTTGGTGGCAAGCCCGTTTTTAATCATATTGCATATTTGCACTTCTCGCGGAGCGAGTTTGGATTCCATTTTCGATATCTTAAAACCGAACGATGATCCTAACGTCTTTAAATTCTGACGGATAACATTGATTATCCCCTGTTCGGCGGTATCAGATTTTTTATCAATTTTTTTCAGCATCGGCAATAAAACCATTTCTATATTTGATACTATTTGATCTTTAATATTTTTCTTTTCCATTTCAACCTGTTCTAAAATATCGATTAACGCGGAATGTTTCTTTTCCAATTCATCATACTTTATCCTATACGATTCAGCGCCACAGGCAACCTGATTAATATTAAACTGGTATTCAATAAATCTATATACATTTAACGCGATATACTCTATTAAATTTATGTCAGATTCCGAAAAAACAAATTTTTCATCATCAACGTTTACAAATATTTCTAACACGCCTATTTTATTATCGCCGGTTTTCAGCTCGGCTGACAGCCTGTGGGGAGTTTCCGAAAAATTGTCGGGAACAAAAACCTTATCGTTTACGGTTATCCTTGAACAAACAGATTCATACTGCTGGAAAATATCAGGCATATAGTTTAAAATTTTAGCAAAATGCCGTTCCAATCCATCTTGTTTTTTAAGATAACAATCGTTTAGGACAGAAACCAAATTATGTTTACTTATGATAAGTGACATTTGGGAAAGATCATGGCTTTTTTCGTAATTGTCTATTTTAAGCCGATAAACGTAAGCGAAAAAATTCCATAAATAACAAATAGCCAACACAACTATTGTAGTTACGCAAAAAGTAGATATATCCTCAATTTTATGCAGTAAGTTAATATCTTTTATAATAGCTGTTCGCTCTAACAGCAAAACCATCAATTGTGTTCCAGCCAAAAACAAATAGATAAACGAAAATGACAAAATATGCCAGTCGTTCCATCTTAAAAAAGCAATTATAGCAAGAACGCACGAAACTAACATAACAGGCACGGAAACCGGTAAAAGCCAATGGGGTTTGTTTATAATCAGATATGAACCGAATATGATAAACGCGGAAAAAAGCAATAAAAAAAAACAAACCGCAAAACCACGATTAGGAAAACTTTTTTTTTGTTTATTACATACCGTACAGGGGCTGTAATGCGAGGTTAAAACAGCAAAACTTTTCATGTTTTTACCTTGAATTTTTAATTTTATATATCACAACCATAAATAATATCATATCAGCAATTATGTATAAAACATACATAATTTTACATAAAAAATATTTTAACAACCAATTTATTTAACCGATACGATAAAGGGCTGAAGGGCAAAAGGAGCAAGAATTTTTCTAATAAAAACAGGTTTGAGCTTAGATATATCTTTGCCCATAAAATCAGTGGGAATAATGGTTGAGTGGGAAAATTTATATTTTTTAAGTGTTTTTACGATTTTCACGGAAGATATCCAGCAGTTTAAATGAGCGTAATAACCTTTTTTATTTAAAAAATCTCTATTTCCTTGTTTAAGAAAATAATACAAAGGATAAACCGGAAAATTTATATGTTTTATAATAAAAAATTTTCCGCCCGGTTTTAAAACTCTATGAACTTCGCCTATGCAGTCAGCGAGAGGGGAAAAATATTGCAACGCTTTTCTAATAACGATATAATCTACGGTTTCATCTGGTAGAGGAATACAGTTAGCCGAACCAGCTTCGAACCTAATGGATATTTTTTTCTCGTCGGATAATTTCTGCCCTGCCATCAACGCATTTTCGTCTAAATCAGGTGTGTCATAAAAAGTGTGTAAATGGTTGTAGTTTTTGA
>JAGGZS010000023.1 GCA_021161885.1 bacterium | reverse complement strand
CAATAGTGTTTAATGTAAAAAGGTTGATTCGTCTTGACGCCCCGCCGCTTTGTTTGGGGGGGGCGTAAGCCCCCGACGGACAGGTCTGTCTATTTGCAGAAAATTTCTGCGTAAAAACGAGTTTAGAACAAAAATAGATACCCTAAAAACATAATTTTCAAAAAATCAATCAACTTTTCAGAAATTTAGAAATTTTCCCTATACTTTTGCAACAACCCCATTATAACAGGGTTTACGCACAGCATACAGCCGTGAGCGGAACTTTTCTTTTGCGCCCGTTTGGAGTTTGAAACATCTACTAAAATAATTCTTAGATTAATCCCTATTTGAGGCGCTGCCAAACCTACACAACCGGGCGATACCAAAAAAGTATCTTTCATATCAATAATTATGTTTTTCAGGTTATTGCAGACAGGGCCCGCAGGTTTGCATATTTTTTTTAGGTTTTTATCCGGATAAACTAAAATTTTTCGCGCGGGCATTTTTTTCTCTTATATCTCTTCACACTGTATAATTTGAGTCAATGAAAAATCAACTGACATTTCTCGGGATTTTGTTTTTATCGCATTTGTAAGAGATTCGATCTCAACGCGGTCCGGCACCAATATATCCATAACGATACCGTATAGCGGTTGTTTTTTAGTATGCGTTATTTGTGTTTCCAGATCAATAATATTTATATTTTTTTGCGCAAGAAGATTGGTGAAGGCATATACCATACCGGCTTTGTCGATTCCGTATATTGACAAACTGTAGTTTGGTTCGGGATCGTATTCGCCATTGCTTGTTTCATCGTCGGATAATTCCCGTAAAGAAAAAGATAAATTAAATTTATCAGCGGTTTTTTTAAGTTTATTGTTCAGTATGCTTGTGGATAAATCATCAGGTATGCTGATTAAGATAATCATAGCGAAATCCCTATGGAGCAAAGTCATGCTTGATTCTTCAAGATTGCATCCGTTTTTAAAAAATATTTCGGTAAAACCGGCTGCAATTCCCGGTCTGTCAAGACCTACGGCAGTTACTGCGATCATTTTTTTCATTATTTTTCCTTTTTAGTTTTTCAGGTGTTGTTTTCCATCTTTTATGCATCCAAACCCATTGGTCCGGATATTTTCGGATATGGTTTTCTACAATTTTAGACCATCTCTGTGTATTTTCTATTATAGCTTTCGGATTTTTTCTGTCATCAATCAAGTTTAAAGGCGGGTTGATTATGATATGATGATTATATTTGCAGCTCTTGTCCCTGATAATAAAAACAGGCAAAATTGGGGATTTTGCCGTAAGAGCTAATTGGACAGGCGCTGTCGGGGTGTAAGCAGGCATCCCGAAAAAATCCACAAATACCCCGTTTATTTTACGGATATCCTGATCTGCCAGCATTCCGATTAATTCATTTTTTTTCAGCACATTAAATATTTTTCTCGGCGATTCAGATCTGTCAATAACATCGCATCCTTTAGACCGCCTTAAATCATTTAATAACTTATTAATTTGCCTGTCATGAAAAGCCCGCGCGATAGCCGTGCCCTTGTAACCATATGCAACAACAGTTGCCGCGATTAATTCGAAATTACCGCAGTGACATGTAAGAATTATTGCACCCCTGTTTTTTTTAAGGGCTCTTTCTATATGTTCTAAACCTAAAATTTCAACGCGTTTTTTTATTTTTTCCGCAGTAAATGTGTCCCATAATATAAGTTCCGCTAAGTTTCTTCCTAAGTTGATAAAAGTGTTCTTGGCGATTTCTTTTATCTGTTTGTCTGACAAACTATTTTTATATGCCATTGTAATATGTTTAATAGTCTTTTTTCGTTCACGTTTTGAAAAATAAAAAACAAAGCACGCTATATATTCACATACCCCATAAACCCACGATTCAGGTAATAAAATAGATGCTTTTCCGGCACCAACAGCTAAAAAATATAGAAATGAATAGCGGATTTTTCTTCTCAAATATTTTAATTTTTTATTTTCGAATATATTTTTATTGGTCAACTTGTTTTTCTCCATCTAATTGAACTTTGCTATATATGTAAATAATTGAATTAATGATTAAAAAATGGTACAATATAATTGGGGTAATATTCAATAATTTTTAAGCAAAAATATGCTTTGCATTTGAAAGGCATATTTTCAAACAGAGCTGTTTTGTATAAATTTTTTCTGAAAAAAAGTTGTTGTTTTATTTCCAAAACATGGTTTTAAAGTTTTGACTGCTTTGTAGCTTTATAAATAAATATAAAAAGAATTTAAAATATAAGGAGTCTCTTATTATGTTATTCAAACCGAAAAGTAAGTTGTTTATGCGCCTTTGCGCATTGATACTTATGGAGGCAATGCTCTTTAGTAATATTGCTTACGCAGATAACGACCTTAAAATTTCAAGGTTTTACGGCAAAATTCTTGAAAAATTTCAAGGCGATGACGAACGCGTTATAGTCCATATTAAAAACGCGCATTGCAACTTTGACGCCCAAAGCAACACCTATAAAATTTTAAATTCATTGTCGGCAAAGGGATTTAAAATAATTGGGCTGGAAGGGGCGGAAGGAAAAATCGAGTCGCCCGACATTAGCTCGTTTCCCGATAAAGAAGTGCTGTACGATGTAACTAAATATTTTATGAAAAGAGGAGTTCTCTCAGGTTCAGAATGTTTTGTTTTGAATAACCAAAATTCCGAGATGAATTTAGTAGGGGTTGAAGATAAACAGCTTTACCTAAAAAATTATCAGGCATTAGTTAATTCTTTGAAAGTAAGCAAAAATGCCAAAAAGTACTGCGTGAGCCTCAAAAAAACGTTAAATAAAATAAAATCTCATCTTTTTCAGGGAGATTTATTAGATATTGACAAAATATATCAGGATTATGAAACCGGCAATATTAATTTTTATAGATTCAGCGCCTATTTGAATAAGTTTGTGAAAAAATATGAAATAGACCTTTGGCTTTATGAAAATTACAGTTTGATGATGCAGTCACACGAACTTGAAAAAAAAATAGATTTTGACAAATTAAGCGCTGAACGCAATGAGATTATCGAAAAACTTGTAAAGTCCCTGCCTAAGGAAGAAGCAAGTGAGCTTCTTAAACTTAATCTCGGATATAAATTAAAATATGTCAAACCTCTTGATTTTCACGAAGCAATAGTTAAAAAAGCTAATTCCGTAAACATAGATTTAAACGGCTATCCAAATTTTAACGATTACCTGCCTTATCTGCGATTATACGAAAAAATCAATATGGAAGAACTTTTTTATGAGTCGGAAGACATTTTGCGGGAAATAAAAAATAAACTCTATATAAAAGATGAACAAAAACAGCTTGACCAATATTATAAAGTCGTAAATATCCTTGAAAACTTTTTTGACCTTAAATTATCGACAAGAGACCTTGAGTATTATGTTGAGAATAAAGAAAAATTTAAGACCAAAAATATTATTGATTTTATCGAAAAATTTGCGGCCCGCTTTCAATTTATGTATTTTATAGACTCTAATATATCTATGGTTGACAACAGTTTACCTCTTCTTGAAGATTTTTACACATTATCAAAAAAACGAGATTGGTATCTTGTGGACAATATGTTAACTGAAATGGATTTGGCAAATATTAAAAAAGGAGTGCTTATAACCGGCGGGTTTCATACGGACGGTATGATGAAACTCCTTAAAGAAGAAGGTATTTCCTATTATGTGGTAGCCCCTTTGATCCACGAAAGCGACGATAAAAAAGCCTATATATCTATGATGTTAAACGAAAAATCTCCTTTTGAAGAACGCCTTACAAATGTTCTCCAACAGGCGAGCGCTCTTGCGGTAGCTTCAAAACTCGGCAGCCCGCCGTTGTTAGATGCTGCCGGAGCTCAATCTTTCAAGGCGGAATTAAAAGCGCTTATGGTGGCTTACGGCGTCTATCGATTCGCGGGGATTGATAAAGATATACTTACCTCGCAAGATGCTTTGCGTTCTTTCTCCGATATCGTCAACAATTTTTTCCTGCAGGGTTGGTCGCAAGGGTCTTTCCCTGAATTAACAAGAATTAATATTACCCCCTCTCCCACAGGCGGGCTGCATGTTGCTCTTGTTATCGGTAACCAGCCGTTTGCGTTTGTAGAATTTTCAACTCAGGAATTAGAAAATCTCAATCCCATATTTACCGCTACGATTAACGGACAAAATATGGATATAGTCGACGGCGAACTGTACCGCATGAAAATGGAAGAGATACGGGAAAAATCAGACAAAATTTTGGCATCCATAATTCCTGTTCTTCTCAATGGACAGATTATTTCACCAGATTCAATACAAAGTTTAATAGATAAACTTAAAAAACCGTCAGATCAGCTTACACCGCACGAACAAAAAGTTAAACAGTCCCTTAAAGAAATAGGTATCTCCGTTTCGGATTTATCGTTAATTAATCAGGCGGTTATAATTAATAGATTAGCAAGCCTTAATTTAATAACCAATATTGACGGAAACGAATTTGCGGTTAGCCCTATACTTAAAGTCATCGCTAATTTAAGTGAAAAAACAAAAGATTCAAGATATGTTTGGAATATCACACAAGATGCTGAATCGCTGCCGGATTATATCAGGAACTATTTTGAACAAGCAGGAATAACTTCAATTGATATTGAAAACGGAGTCCCCGCTCAGTTTTGGTTTAATTTTTTCCAAAAGTTGCCCAGAGATTTTTCAACTTCTTTTATCGTAGACCAGCAAGCCTATAAACTTGACATTATTAGGGAGTTAGGAAGAGGCAACACCCTAAAGATTGATCTTCATGTTAAAGAAACAGGAGACCTCGCCAAACAAATTGAGCAAACAAGAAAAAAAATGCAGGAACTTCAAAGACCTGTGCTGGATGCTTTCCCGCCGGAATCATCAGATTTTTCCGAACTGCCACCTAAACCATCAGGTGTTGAACAGATTAGACAAATAGCTGACGCAGATAGAGTTCCCCAGTCAAACACTTTTTTTCAAGTTATATCACAAATTGAAACCGATAAAATCGAAGTAAATTTTAAAACCGATAATGATATCGCTATTGGATTTATTAATGTCAAATTATGGGGGTTTGAAGACGGCGAAGGCAACGTGTTGAGAATAATTCATAACGACGGAACAACTACAAGAGTTTTTTCTAACGGTATGATTGAGGTAAACGGAACGGTAATACGAAAAGCGATTGATGACAGCAGCGAACCCTCTTCAAAGGCAAAAGATATAAATTTTGCGGATATTAGGCTTAAAGCAGGTCCCCACAAGGAAGTCAACGACCAGATAAGAAAAGCATATTCCGACGGTAAACTAAAACGAATGGACGATGTAGTTGTAAATGGACGACGAATTAAAGTTTATGTGATTGAAGGTGAAAATATCCTCGTCGGCAATCAGCGCGGACACGCAGGGCTTGAACGAAATTCGGTTTATATCGCGGGCAACGCCTTTACTGAAGAACTCGCACTGCATGAAGCATTGGAACTTATTATGTGGCAGAATGAAGCAATGAAACTCGCCGGACTTGAACCTGTCAGCTGGCATACTTTAACCGCAGCTAAAAGAGCTGAACTTCGCAACGGTTTAAGAGACCATATAGCATCGGATATAAAAAAGGCCAAACGGCTTGAACATCAATTCGATAAAAAAGCGGGCATTACAGCAGCTGAAATCGTTAAAGAAAAAAAATCTACCGAAACCATAAATGTATTCTCTAAAATAGCCGTAGCGTCTGAATCGTTATCAAAATATAAAGAGAAAAAATTATCTTATCAGGAACAAAATGAAGTAACGGATTTGATTATCGATCTAATAAGAATACCGTTTACTAATGCCGATGAGTTCCTTGCTGTTCGTAAAGAAATCGTATGGTGGATACTTAACGCTAAAGATGACTTGATAGTAAATTTTGCGAAATCAGCATTTAAGAAAATGGATGCAAGAATATCTGAAATAATCCCTAAACTCGCTGATTCTATAGATAAAGAGAATTGGAAAATATCCCCGTCGACAGCCTATGACGCAAACAGCAAAGAGTTTGATCATCCTGTAATGGGCGCAAACCGTGGTCCTGAAATTTTTAAAAGTGTTGAAAATGTTTTGAAAAACACCCATATCGTTCAGGAAATGCTTTTTCTTGCCCACGGCTTAATAGACATAACTCCAGAGGCAATATCCAATATTGAAGTGGAGTTTCTCGGAAAAGATGAACACCAGTATTCTCATTTAATAACTGTGCATATCGATGGATACGAAAAACCGTTTAGTTTTGTATTAAGACAAACTCAACAGCCCGGCACTCAATTCAAAAATAATATTTATGAGACGATTCTATCCGCTGAAGGAAATAATAATTTTATATCTACGGTTAGGCAGGTTCTTTTTAGCGCTGATACTGTAATCGGGCAACCGCTTCCCGCTGCTGCATCCCTTGTAACCCAAACCTCATCTGCTGCGGATAAATTAAAACAATTTTTAAATATAAAAATAAATTTGGCGGATACCGATATCCCTATGGCAGGTGAGCTGCTCAGTAAAGGGGAGCGGTTAAGCGATTCTGAAATAAAAAAATTGTTAAACCGATTGATAAGCGAATATTCCGATAACCGAACCGGCAAAGAGAAACGGGAATTATTAAAAAATGTGTTTAAAAAAGTTTTAGCAGACACTAATTTGATGAATATCATAAAAACAAATGTTTCTCTTGTAAACCAATTAAAATCTTCTTTAACAAGTCCTGTTGGCGAGGTTATCCAAAACAAAACCGAAACAATAGAATCTTCATTGAGTAAGCGAAACGCACAAAACATCGATAAAGTTCTTAAAAGATACAGCGCTGACCCAAATCTTGAATTAGTAAGAAATTTTGTCATTGACTATATGGCTAACCCTAAGAGTAGGCGCAGCGATGTTACTTTCCACAATGAACATCATTTAAATGAAATTTTTTCTTTCGTTGAAAATCTTTTTGACAATATTAAATTTAAGAATCAAGCGAGATCATCTCTTTTGATGAGAACGGCTATTTATTTCAGCGGGTTAGGATACTTCACACCAGCGCCGGAAGGTGCTGCGTTAAGTTTAGGATACGAACAAAGGAGTATTGAGCTTGTTAACGCTTTTATTGAAAAAACACAAGAAGATTCAGGATTTTCGGTTTTATCGTCTTTAGAACAAAAGGCGGTAGAATATATTATAAATAAGACTCAACTTAAAATCGGGGATGATTTTAAAACAGAAGTGCAAAATGATAATCGCAGTTACGGGTTATTGAAAAATATTAATGAGGGTATTGAAATATCCACTTCAGATAAAACTTTTTTAAATACCTATTTGACAGACAATTTCGATCTGCCTTTAGACGCATTAAACAAAAGCGACCGCAATCAAATTATGGATTCAATAGTTATAGGAAAAATTATTGCCGTAGCCGATAATTACGGTTCGTCTCAAACTTATCCTTACCTTGCCGGATTGATTCAGCCTGAATTGTCAGCAGATCAAAGCCCATCCGCTTGTGAAACAATCTTCGCGCAAATCGCCAATATCCCCGGAATAAACGGGTTGATTATGGGGCAAAGATTAGTTTATTTGTTAGATGACGACGTTATCGGATTGAACAAAATTATCCCTGAATCCGAAAAACAATCCAGAAATAAAAATTTAGACATTTTACGGGATATCGGCAACCATCTTCAAGCCCTTAAAAATACTCAATTATCGCAAACGGATAAATTAAATCACTTAGAGGCATTAAAAGTTTTCGTAGATGAGGGAATCCAAAAAGGGGTTTTTAACGAATCTATGAAAACTATTTTGTATAAAGAAATAATGGATATTGCAGGAAAAAACGCAACCCAACCCGCAGTGGTGCAGGGCGTATTTTTTGAAGGAATTAATAAAGGCGCAGCCAGTGGAGCATTTAAGTTCGCTGGGGAATCGGTTATAAAAGGAATACCTTTAGTTGGTTCTAACGCGGTGAACGGACAATCGGGGTTTGTATCCATTCGTCCTGATGAGACTGCAGCGCATTATCGCGTTCGTGTACGTAAAGTATTGCCTGCGGTTGTATCCGCTTTATACAGGATGTCTGCAAATATAGACAATAAATGGAGTTTTAAAAATATTGAGCCGCAGGGAATTGTTTTAAAATTAGATGAGTCCGGCGGCGTAACTGCTGTTATTAATGCTGATAACGCGGGAAATCAACGGGCTGACATTAATAAATCGTTTGATCTTTTATTGTTATTACAACAGGTTGTCGAAAATAATGTAATCGCCCCGATGCCTATTGATGTAAGGAAAAGTATTGGCGATGAAAATACATTAATTTTAATTTTAAATACCATAATCAATGAAGCGGATGGTTTGAATTTTATAAAACAATCTTTATCTGAACTTGATTCGCTGTTAATTGACTCCGATACAGGTACCAAGAAAACAGATGTGCAAACCGACGGGCTGCTGTTTAAAATCAATGATTATAAAAATTTGCGTAATCAAATAAAAGATTTTGCCAGTGAACATTTTACTAATTTACCTGTTATACAATCAAAATTTGAAGCAAAAGCAGATAATCTTGTTAATTCTATTATGAATTCTATTATTCAGAAACAATCTATTAATCAGGATATTTTTGGTCAGATAAAACAGTTAGCGGATATGCTCAATAGCACTAAATCGGGCGAATTAAGGAATATTGTTATATCAAAATTAGTTTCCGAAAAGTTTACCCGTTCCATTTCAGATATAGATATTCATTTGCTTAATAAATTATACAGCAGTATTTTTGATAATTTAAACGGGCAGCCGGCTGATGAGCTGTATTTGAGATTGGAAAATTTAGTTAAAAATGAATGGGGACTCGCTGAACTGCCTGTACTGCGTGAAATACGCAGCAAAAAATTAGCGGGAACAGCAGTAAATATTCAGATAGATTCTTTCCTTGAACAAATTAAAAATAATAAAGGGGTAATAAGTATCGGCTCTATAAATATAAAAGTGCCTGATGAATTGATAGGATATATCTTGCTGTTGTCCGACCAGTTAACCAATCTGAAAACCGAAGGAAATATTGCTGATTATAATAAAAAATTCGATTTTATAATCTCTGCCGTTCTTGCTTCAAGCGGATTATCGACACAACAGCGTAAAACGATTATCAACGCATTGCCTGTCCCATTTGAACGGCAGCGCCGGTTGGATACTTTGCTCGGCGTCTTGCTCGATAACGCTGATCCAGCAGGATTGTATTGGATAGATGCTGATAAACAATTGTTTGAGACAGCAGCAGCAGCCGGCATAAATTTGTCTTTTGATAAACGGCACGATGTTGCGGCTAAAAATTATGTTAACGTAACTTCCGCTTTGCCGATTTATACTCTTGCTTCTGATATAAATAGAAATTTTCAGGTTATCAACATATATCCTGAATTGAATAATCCGTATTTCAGCCTTGAATATAAATCTGATGTGGGCGTGAATATGTTTTCCGTTTTTAACGCGAAAAACAGCACAGTTCGCGCGTCATTAGAGACCGCAGGGTATCATGGATATTTTAAGACGGATACAATTAAAAACGGACAGGTAAGCTGGTTAATCGACGAAATGTTTCCTGTAACCATAGACCGGTTCAGCATTGCTTCAGAAGCGGAACAGCCGTCGAGATTAAATGTGCATAGCGAGGATGTGTCATCGCTAACTTATCAGGCTCGTATGGACAGCATAATTAATGAGATACGAAATCCGTTGCTTGAAAAACACGGATATAAAGATGTGCTGGAAATGCTCGGGGAATATGAACAGTATTATGTGTATATGTCGGCTGAAGACCGAATATCCGCGCAAATTCCAATAAGATTAAAAAATTATTTAACCGATTTTATGAACCGCTTTACTGTCGAACGGGCAAAAGATAACGCCAGATTAAGAATGTTGAGAGATTATATCGCCGAGGCGAAAGGGAATAAAGAAAAACGGGCGAAAAGAATTGAGTTTAATAAAAAAGTAGATAACGGTGAAATAAAAATTAAGCCTAACCCTTTTACAGATATGCCGGTTAATGAAGTTTTAGCGGAAGGAGCGATAAAAGGAATAGCTGTTATGGTAACCGATCCGAATACAAATCTTGATATCAGCGACTCGTTATCGCCGTTTAACGATCCGAACTCAAATTTTTATAAAGCCAGAAAACGGGCTGAACAGGAAAATATACCGTTAGTTCTAATCCATCATTATCCGCCGCAAGCAAAAGCGCAGTCTGTTATGCCTGTTATCAGGTCAAAGGTATCGTCATTAGATAATTTTAAAAATTTTGAGAAGCTGACATCTGCCGATTTAATGGCAATTAACGGATTATTAAAGACATTAACGGATATTGAATTTTCTCAATCCAATGAATTTAATGCTGTAAAAAAAGAGCTTTTGTGGTGGGTAACCAACTCAAAAAACAATAAGCTGCGCAAAACCGCATGGTCTAATTTTGCCCGATTATATTCTAAGTTGGATAACTTGCTTGAACAGAAAAATGACGCGAAAATTAGGGGAAATTGGCACATATCCCATGCTGATATATATAATACCATATCAAAAGATATGGATGTTTCAGCCGAAAAACCGGCAACGGAAATTTTAAGTGAAATAGAAAATATCCTAAAAAATACAAATCTGGTTAAGCAAATGCTTTTTGCCATATATGGGCTTACTGATGTGCCGGCTTCATCTATAAAAAATATTCATATTGATTATTTACAAAAAGGCGCATTAAAATATGCCCATCTTGTCAGCGTAATTATAGAAGGACAGCCTGAGCCTTACCGGTTTGTGCTCAATCAGCATAAGAAAGGCGACATGGGTTTATTGATAAAAAATCTTGAGCCTTTTGTTCTTGGCGAGCAAGCTGGGCAGGAAGCGATAAGCCCTGTGTTCGCAGGTATTGTAAATGAATTTGACGGGAATACTCAAGCAGACTATAACTTTTTTATAGAATCATATTTACAGGGTCAGCCGTTAGTACGGCTTATCTCGCAAGAATCTACAGAAGATATGGTTCATATGCTTGGCGCGGAAACCGAACAGGAATATTCCGAAAGGTTAAGCAATATTATCTCTTTGGCATCAGGTGTGTTATACAGGCAGGCTGAACTATCTATGCTTGAATATATCCCTGTTGTTAATCCATCGGGCATAATGATTCGAATGAATGAGAATAATAAGTATGAAGCTGGGTTAGCCAATGTTACCGCCATAGAGAAAACCACAGATTTTTTTGATATTGTTTTGTATATAGATATGGTTTTAAAATCAGGTGTATTAAACTCGTTAAATCCTGAAATGAAAAATATTTATATAGAGACTTATTTGCCGGAAACTATTTTTGACGGTATTATCCAGTCCGATCCGGTAACGGGCATAAAAGTTCTTGAGCAAACCAGAAACAGTCTGCAACGATTTATCCAGTCCCGTAAAGAAATTCATAGCTATCAGATAGTGAAAAAAATAGGCGGTTACCAAAGGACGCTTGAAGAACTTATTGTTTTTGAAAAAAAACTTACCGATTATATAGACAGCTATAAAACAAATAACCAACAAGAAAATACTACTGAAAAACCTGCGTATCCTGTTGAGACCGCCGAAAAACTTGCTAAACTATATGCTGATATCAATCTTAGCCGTGAACAATCGCAAGGCATAGTATCTACAGAAATCAAGTTTGCTGAAGTCCATAATTTTAAAGATATTGCGGCTCAATTTTTACAGTTAAAAAATCAGGGGGTAACTATACCGAAAAATATACAGCCTCTTTTTAGTGAAGCGTATTTTAATAAACTGGAGCAAAGTTCTAATCAAGCGGGATTAGCAGTTCTTACGGATATACTTAAATCCGTCGTGAACGATCCGGCTCATCCTGCTGCAGTTCCTTATCTTGCCCAAATGGAGAAAAACGATATATCCCGACTGATAGATAACCTGACCAGCTTTGTTTCCGGCGATTTTACAAATATTACGTTTGATATAAGTGATACACAAAATATTTTACAACAGTTGCCCGCCCAGTCGTTTGTAGGCGAACGATTAAATAACGCTTTATTAGCAATGAATAACAAAAAACCTTATACTGTAATTAACATTGAATATGATTTCAGGCACGGTTTGGGAAATGCCGACAAAATTAACCTAATTATTGAACGAGCCGCTTCTCAGCAAGGATTAACGGATAAAGATATTATCCTTATAAAAACAGTATCAAATTTAGACGACGGCTCTTTTAATATATCATTGAACGCCGATACCTTAGCTAATTTACGCTCTAACATACCGGCAATAGCTTATGGAACTACCTTTGAGAACTTGGCGTTTACGTTTAAGAAAACCATAAGCCGTGAAGGCATATCCCAGAGCAACTTGTCATTTTCCGAGCAGTTACAGCAAGTTGGCGGTTTGGGATCGGAATTTATACGCAATGAATACGCGCTATACCAAATGGCGGGGTTATCTTCCGTGCCTGTTCAAAGTCTGACTAAAGAGTTAAGGGTGGTATCCCTTCTCAATCGGGAAATAGGAGCTGAATTTAAAATACGAGATTATTTTAAACAAACCGAAATTAATGAATCCAATTATAAACATTTCTTTTCAATTATTGATTTACTGTATCGTGTAGGAATTGTTTCTAACGATAATTATCTGAAAATTTTTCAGGCAAAAAAGTCCAATAGTTTTCAGCAAATTAAACCGATAGTTTTTTCTTCTATGGATGAATCGAAAAAACCGGCTGAAACAGATACCCAAGCATTGCTCAGGCATATATCTGAATTCAACATAAAGCGCGCCCGATTGGACAAGGTTGTACAAATCGCCCGTGTTTTAATAGAAAATCCTTCATTATCATCAAAATATCCTAATTTAAAGGCACAATTGGGCGATGTTATTGATTTTGCGGTTAAATTCAGGACAACAAAAGACAGTTCCGATTACCAATGGAGTCCGAGCGAATTAGCCCGCGAACGCATTCTTATAAATAATATAGATAAATATGAAGCTGTTATAGGCCGAACTTTAAAAAGCGATACTGAAGGAAGTTTTAAAACCGTTGTCAGTCGGTTGCCCGCTGAATCTGATGTGAATTCAGCTTTTCAAGGAACCGCTGTTTTTATGAGAAACGCTCTTGTCGGATATTTGCCTTTAAAAGGGCAAGTCCCCTCGCGTATTGCGCGCAATAACCAACGGCTTGCGATAGATGCTATCCTAAGAGGCTTGAATATGGTTCAGCGTCAATCCGATAATGAAACCTTAAAAGATATTCTCAACTCATCTAATCCGTTAGAAAATATTGTAAAGCATATGAACAGTTTACCTGTTCAGCAAGAAAATGAGCTGCCTGTATTAGATATTGTTGATGAGACAACAAGAATATCTATGGGCGATAAGCTGGCTAAATCTATAGACGCGCTTGTTGAAAACAAACAGGAACTTGATCCAGAGGCGATTAAAAACCTTAAAAATTTAACTGATAAAATCCAAAGTTTAGGATTTAAAAAAGCTGCGGAGCATATTGAAAATTTCATGGCCAATGCGCTTGAAATAGGCAGGTTAATGCGAAGCGGAGACGCTAACGACCGGTTAGCAGGAAACGAAATGTTTATGGAGTTCCGAACAAAAATAAATGCTGATTTCTTTTTTCATATAGGTATTGTTTATAACGGCGAATACATTTTTGATTTCTATAACGATAACGTTGAAGAACATAAGGTAACCATTAACGGCAAACAGGAGACTGTTTTAATCTTAAGAGGGAAAAGAATTAAGGATCCGTTTTATAATATTGCTCCCGCCCAGTATATCCTGAGCGATAAAACATATCCTTTTCCTGGTTATCCGCAAGGTGCGCATATTATTTATATAGAAAATAATGAAATAGAAATAAATATCGTTAAAAGAATGTTTAAACTTCTTAACATAAATAAAGAGGAAAATCCGGTCGCTGATGTGCTGCTTAATCAAATAAAAGATATTCCAGTAGAAAAACTTGCCGCTTTACTTGTGCAAATCTCAAAAGCTCATGAAATGAAACTTTTTGTTGATGACGCCCTAAAAAGTCCGCTTCTATATAATGTTTATTCCGCTGAAGCATCAGCTGTTTTCGCGCCTTTAATGGCAATAGTCGCTAAGTTGGAACTTACTGAAACTTTAACGGAAGACGAAAAAAACAGCTTGTTTGATGATCTCGACTCAATATTTAATCTTGAACTTATAGACCATATGTACGCAAAAACCAATTTTTTTAAATACCTGATGCACAAGTCACCTAAAATGATGTATCAGTTACCCCTGCTTCTTCTTGTAGCGGAACTGGTATCGCCCGAAGTTGCCGATAGTGTGGTTGATAAACTTAAATCTAAAATAAAAGACAGCACAACCTCTGATTTTGAGGAAATTCAAAATGAGGTATTCGGAATAATCAATGAGTTCTCAGTCGGAATACTTAAAGTTCCTTTTAAAAATATTACTGAAAATTTCAGGCAAAAATATATTGATTTTGTAACGGAAAAATTTCCTAACAAAACCGAACGGGGTAAAGCAATCGCCTCAGCGTTAAAAAGTTTGATGAATAAACTCGGACAAGACGAACGGTATGCGCAGTTCGCTGATATGCGGTTATGGAATAAACTTAACGATACTCTTTCACAGCGCAATGTTAAACAGATAGTGAAGAAAATGGATTTCGAACAGATTATCCGTTCAATTTTACGCGACCGGACAATTTACTCCGAAAACGATCTTAACGATCTTATCTCTCAATCTGAAGATATAACCGCAGAACAGCGCAGAACCATAAAAAATCTTAATCTAATAGCCAATGGATTGCCTCTTAGCGAAGCTGAACTGGAATATGTTGAGAACAATAAAGATAATCCTTGGAATACCCTGTTGTCAGTAATGAATGGCTGGATTACAGACCAAAATAAAAAATTTACCCCTGCTACGCTAAAGACTATTAACGGTGAATTAGGCGATGAGGCTGTCGCTTGGGCTGTAGGGTTATATACGGAAAAAGTTTCAAATCAGTTGGATGGCCCATTGAAATCGTTTAATATAGATACAGATATTAAAATAATCGAATATGCTTTAAACGGTCAGATTTATGTTACGCCCATTAGGTTTGTAAACAGTTTTATGAAAATATTTTCTAACCTTCCCGACAATCAGGCGCGCAGTCTTGCGCTTAATACAATTTTATTAAAATCAAATAAAGCATATTCTGATTTTGAACAGTTTGTTATGGATATTACAGGTTTATATCCGCAAACATTACTGCGTAATAATCCGCAGGCAAAACAGTTTTTTAAACGAAAAAATAACCAGCAGTATATTAATCAGACTGAAATAGATAGAATATCTATGTTGGCTTTGCGGTTATCGCAGTCATTTACCGGCAAACAGCTTTTAGATAAATCTACAGCAAGCCAAATAGTCGATTTTATGTTTTCTTTACTAAGAACCCCTGTTTCCGGTAAGGCTCAGACAGCCTTTCTTGAGGAAATTGTTGCTGAAACATCTCAGCAGATGGATATTCCTTTAACGCTTACATCTTTTAATCGGTTATTTAAAGATTCAACAGGATATTCTCTATCTCAAATTGTCAAGTCCGATGTAAAACTATATAATAACAAAGAACTTGCTCTTCAGTTTAAACTCAGTTCGCAAATGCCTGCCGGCTTTGATAGTTTCGCTGAGGCTGTTGATGTGCTTGTATCTTCTACTTATATGAATTCCACTATACGTAACGAACGTGATATAAAAGACAAAACAGATTCATTAAATATTATTTCAGATTTATTAAACAAACATTCTGAGCTGGCTCTTGATATGCTCAGTTATCTTGACGAAGCCGTTAAAAATTCTTACGGCAAAAATATCAATTCCTTTATAAATAAATTTGATTCTGAAGCGGTTGGAACGACGTTTGCTTCTTTGTTCCCGTTAGACCTTATTGAGTCTTACGCGCAGTTAACGTCGCAAACAATAGATATTGTAATGGCAGAACAACTTGCCCGCGCACAAAAAGCCGTTAATGGCGATCAAAAATTTTTAAAAAGTCCCCAAACTGTGCGTTCAGAAAAAAGCCTTCAGCGAAAATCTGTTGAGGATATTAATAAAATAATAAGAGAACATATTTTATCCGGCAAAGCGGTAAGAGTACCCCTTGATAGCTTGAACAATAATGTATCGGAAGATATAATAAATCCGCTTTTTGAGGGATCGCCAGAAGAAACATCAGTTAATCTCCAACGATTATTTACGGATTTGCCGGCTGCTGCCCAAGAAGAATTAAAAAAACAGCTCTCTGACCCGATGAGCAAAGAACGGCTGAGAAAATCGTTGGTTCTCGGGTTTGATGTTTTACGGTCTTCAAAAATAATCGACAAAATTTCCGATTTTTCATTAACCGTTCTGCTTGATTGGGAAGGTGAATTTTATAACGCGCAAGCCCTTTCGCATGTGGGTGCTGAAAATAAAAGTTTTTACCTGAATTTGTCTACCCTGATGTATATCGCCGAAATGGAGCCTGAAGATCAGGCATACTCAAAACGTATTCTGCAAGCGGTTTACGAACACGAGTACCGCGATTATCTGCGGGGCGGACACGCGGAGGATATAGGGAAAGTTGAGCCTGTTTATTTTCAAGGAAAACCAATATCGTTCAAACAGGTAGAAAAATTTTGGGCGGAACTTCAAAATCGTCCGAAAGAAATAAGGGAACTGCATAAAGTTGACGGACAAATAAAAGAATATTTCAAAATACAGCCTAAAGGGTTGCCGGAGTTTGTTATATCTTCACAATTAATTGATGAGATGGGGGTTTTATCTGCAGGTAAAGTTTTGGCGTTATTAAGCAGAGCCGCAGCTTTAAACAAGACAAACCTTAAAAAAATATTTGGTAAGGAACAACAAGTTGTTATAGAAAATCTTGCCGATTTTACAGATAAATACGGCGAAAAATATAATATAGATTTACGCCGGTTTTCCTCAAAAATACCTGTTAGCAGTTTGGAAGAATTCCGGCCGCTTCCTCTTGACGAAATCCAATATGCCGATCAATTAAAAGATTTAGAATTCGCATCGGATTTTTTTATAGTTACTCCGGTATTTAACCTTCTGTCCCGAGATGATCCTGACCTTATGGAAAATATTCTCAAAAAAGCGTATGAAGGAAAATATCTTGATAAACTCGTTATAGTTGATGACGCCTCAACCGACGGAACACAAGATTTACTCAAACGCTTTAACAGGAAATATAATATTAAACTGCTCAACGCGAAATTGCAAGATATCGCCTTACGGCTTGCAAAAGCAGATATAACCGATGATGAACGCCAAGGGTTACAAGCTCTTGAAAGCATAACACGAAACGAACTTGCTTCATGGGAAAACTATATTAATCCGGAAACCGGTGAACAGGTTTATGATTTTAATATGATTTTACGTGATAAAAACGGGCATAGAACAGGCGCTATTCGAGATGCGGTGTTAGGGTTATATTCACTTGCTGAACATAGAAAAATAAAAAAATTGCCTGAAAAACTTTTTATTATGGACGGCGATTCTTACATTGAAGGCACAGATATATCAGGCGCGCTCAAAGACGCCGCCAATATGTTAGGTCATGTTGAAAAAGACGGGAACCGTATCATAGCCAATATACTGCCTTTATCTACCTCGTTCGGCACTTTGCCTAAAGGCACCTCGCTTCTTAAAAAAATAAATTTTCTTTATCTTGCATGGTTAAGGTCGTTAAATACCTTTTTTACTATGTCGGTTCCAGGGGGAGGCGGTGGTTATTTGGTGCCTTATCTAGTTAGGGCATTACAAAAGCATTCGGGTATTTTTGAAACTGACGATGCCGAATTATCCGGTTTGCTGAGGCAAAATAAAAATTCTAAATTTAAGTTTTTCGGACGTAGAGATTTCAGGGTTATAACAGATATGCCCGAAACATTGAAAGGAAAATGGATTCAGGCTAGACGATGGTCGGGCGGAATGTTTCAGCTAATGCGTAAAGGCGCAAAAATGCCTAAGGACATGCGTATACCGGCTATTATAACAACAATTATGTATACAGCGCTTGTGCCTGTATTTGCTATGTTCGGGTTTATGACCATTGAAATGATACCGATATTTCATTTAGTTGATATGCTGCTGATGATATCTGGGGCATTAGTTTTAGGTTATGCGATATTTGCGCTTCCAATTTTTATATTCGGCAAGCATGCTAGTCGATATGAGAAAGTTCAAACCGTATTAATGGCGCCTGTTATGGCTGTTAATTTTTTATTTTCTTCACTTATCGCGTCATTTTTTGAATATTTTATTACAGTTGGTGATTTCCTTCTTATTCGCCCTTATAACGCGCTTAAACCGGTATTGGCAAGACCAATTACTATGCCTGTGTTTCCTCAATTATGGGCAGAATTTAAAAATAAATACGTTGAACCGTCAAGACTGTTAGTTGCAGGAGTAATAAGGCAACTAAAATCAAACCCAGATTTATTAACTCAAAGAACATTTTTCGGTTTCTTGGGAGCTTTTCTCTCGACTATGGCTTCTCAATATATGATTGACACTGCTGAACCTGTGTCAACCATAATTAATTTAGTTTTTACGATGGCTGGGTTCTCAATCGGAGCAATTACCGCTTTATGGAATATATTGCCTGAAATTATGGCGCAGACAGCGCAAGTACAGGATGAAACAGACAACAATCGTAATAATCAAAGTTTAGCCCGCGGGAAAATTAGGGCAAATGTGGATAATGAAATATCTAAACTCATAGAAAACGGCGACGCAATCCGTATTGACCTTAAAAGTATCGCTTTGGATTATTCAAATATAGATGAACTCGTCTATACTTTGTTTGATAAAGATTTATCAACAGCCCAGTTAGCCGTTAAGTTACAAGCTAATCTAAAAATATCTAATACGGCAAGAAAAAATTTTGAAACTAAACTCAATAACCCGCAATACAGGGTAAAACTGCAAAAAGCTCTTAAAACAGCTTTATTGATTTTAAGGTCTTCGGAATATAAAGATTATCTTAAAGATTTTTTCTTGACTTTGCTTGTTGATGAACAAGGTGTTTTTTTCCGAGGCGATGCGTTAGCTCATGCCGGTTTGAGCAGAAAAACAATTTATCTGAACACATCTACCTTGGAATATGTAGATAACATGAGCGGTAACGACCGTGTTTTCGGCATGAAAGTATTAAAAACGGTTCTTGAACATGAATTCAGGGATTGGGCGCGAGGGGTTATAGCAAAAAAAAGTCAGGAAGCAGTCATATGGAATAACCTTTTAAGGAAACTGTTTAAAAACCCCAAAAACCTGTGGTTCAGGGCATGGGTTGATCTTTATAAAACCTCTCCCGCTGTCGTAAATAAAACTGAAAATCCAGAAATGTTTTCTGCCCACCAAAAAGATATCGGAGTTATTGACCCGGTTGAGTTTGGGGAAGATATTATTGATTTTGCTAAGGTTGACGCCTTTTGGAAACATCTGCAGAAAAGCCGTGATGCGAAAATAAATTATAATAACGAAACAGTATCACTTAAAACCCTTCTGTCTGATATTAAAAATAACACTGATATTCCTATTGAAAAAAGAAACGCTCGAATTAGGACATTAACAGAACGTTATGTTAGGGAATCAGCGGACAAAATATCGTCAGCTATTTTTATTAATTATGATTTATATAAAGCAATGACTTCACGCACAGACGCTATCGGACGCGTTAAAGATGATGCTGCTTTGCAATATGAAAACCTGAAAGATGAATTAACGCAATTAAACGAAACTTTAGATGTTGACTTGACAGACATTATCGAAGATATAAAAACCCTTATTTGGCTTTACAGCGAGTTCAACGATACTATCGGCACAGGACATGATGCAAAAGATAAAAAACAAGCCGACGGTATGCTTCATTCGCTTGATTTCAATTTATTGAAAAAAGAAGGCATCATAAAACAGATACAACAACTGCATAAAAAAGGAATTAACGCATCGATTTTCCTTGACGCAAACGAACTCCAAACCGAAGACCAACGGTTTTATCTGCTTAATAATCTTAATCTTATCTTATCCGAACTGCAGGATATCCCAGATGAAATAGTGAATTCTTTACCGAACTGGGGCAACGAGATAGCGCTATCGGCTAAACCGATATTTAAAAGCCGGATTAAAGGGATAAATAAAGTCCGCAAAGGATGGCGCCGTCACGGAGAGATTTTCGTATCCGATAAAACCCCGCGTAAAACTTTTATTCATGAGTACATAGGTCATCATGCGTTATTGACCTTAATGGAGCAGGCAGTGCTTGAACCGGATAAAATAAACGATCTTGAAAAAATTATGCCGGCAGACGATATAATGAGAATCCTGTTCGCTTGCTGTAATACTTATTCTATAAAAGATTCTCTACGTACGATTCGTTTTTCCGTAAATGTTAATATGAATTTTTACCCGTCAAAAAAACTTAAAAACGCAATAAATGAATATAACAAACAAACGCCTGAAAATTATCAAATTTTCGATCTTGGTGAAACAAAAGACGGATACCGGATCGAAAAAATTCCTTTTCAATTTTTGCAATGGGCAATAGATAATAATAAGCAGTTGTTCTGGGCACTCATTGTTGGAGGAATATATTTTTCGACTCCTGATGACATCAGGATAAATCTTATTAAAAACGGTAAAACCGAAGACATTTATTTAACAAATATTCTTGAGATAATAGCCTTCGCTACAAGCAATGATGATACTCCGAAGTACTCATCTAACCCTATTTTTAGTTACAATCGTGCTGCCGTCAGAAAAATTCTCGCAGCAAATTACCTTAAAGGATGGTTGTGGACTGAAGGTAAAGGATGGCAAAAAGTTCAGCAGAAAACCGGTACTGCTTACTCTGGTGAAAAAACTGTTGTTTTATCGGATATCCAAACAGATAAAGAACATAAAATTGAGGTGCAAGTTAAGGCTTCTCTTTCAGGTTTATTAAAAAAAGAACCGCAATGGACGGCGCAAGCTCCGCTGATTGATCCGGAAACATTAAATTCTATTACTACCTCTTGGGACAATTATTCATATACTCCAAAGATGGCGAACAGCTTAAAAAGTTATATATCAACTTTAAGCGGATGGATTAAACAAGACGGCAAACAGATAAGCGAACAAATAAGTATGATGACTATTTTGTCAGATACCTATATGTCCGATCTTGCGGATATGCTTGGCAATATTATTGAACAGATAAATCATTCGCCTGAGGGTATCAAAACAGTAAAGATTAGCCCGACTGCCGCTTCAGGCACAGTAATTTTACATTTGGCAAGCATAAACGATTTACAAAATATAGGGGTAGATTCATTAGCAAATAAAAGAAACGGTGAAATACATATTTACCTGCCTGTTGAATATATAACATCAAACACAACGGTTTTCGCCCAGATGTTAAGGTCGCAGATTGACGAATCCGCTTACGAGCTTCCGCATATGGCGTCACTTGCCCTTGAATCTGTTTTTAACCGCACAGGAAACAGACAACCCGGATTAGCCAGTGACCGTATCAAGACCGATTTTATTTCAAGAATTAACAATGCCCGAACTTTAGAAGATTTCCAGAAACTTGAAAAATATTTCCAAACAATAATCCGCAATGAAACATCTATGATAAAACAAGTAGATAAAGCGACAAACCTGAATTTAATGCACAAAAAAGTCGCAGAGAAATTGATTAACAATGTTACTTTTTACGCTAAATATTCTTCTGCCATAGTAAAAGAAAATATCATCCGTTTAAGCGGTAAAGCCGGAGATTATTCTATTGAAAATGTTGTCAGGGAAAATAATAAAAGCATTGTTTTTAGAGGACAGGATAAAAACGGCAATACTGTTCTTATAAAAATGATTAAACTTCCTCTCTTTGACGGATTCTCAAGAACACAGCTTGAAAATTTATTTAAAGATTGGCAGCGGGAAATGAGTTTAACAAAAACTATGTATCCCGAGCAAACTGCAATTACAGGCGATAACCTGCTTGAAGAAAACCCTTTTCTATCAATTAAATTAGATAATCCACTAACAATGGAGCAAAAAACAAAAAATATCAGTTCGCCGGAAACGCTTTTATCGTTTGCGCAATCTGTTTTAGAACAGCTCATCGGTATGTACGATAAAAAAATTGTTTTAAACGATATCACCCCGTTTGATATGTTTATAGGATCAGACAATACCTTAGTTCTTACAGGATTATCGCAAGCGTTAAAAATCGGTCAGAGCAGCCCTTTTTCAGAACCATCGCTAACCGCTAAAAATATTTTTTATTCTTCACCTGAAAAGATTGACGCGGCTAATGCGCAAAATAAGGTGCAGGATTTATTAAGAAAAATCAGTTCGTTAAAAACCGCTGATGATATAATCGCTCAATTAAAAAATATTAAAATTATTTTTGAATCCGTCTTTACGGAATCCGAACTTAAATATAGCACGTCCTATAATACTCTTATAAATGTGGTTATGCCGCAAATAGCCGATGAGCTTAAACCGTTTGATGTATCAGTGCCTACACAAATTAACAATAAATTGCGTGATACGATAAATCGGCAAGTAGTACAAACGATGTATGAAATTTTAAGTGAGCAGAACGATGTGTTTATCTTAGGCATTATTTTCGCCGAACTTTTAACAGGACACCATCCGGTATCCGCCAAACTTCAACTTTTATCAACAGACCAATTACGCAATTTCGACGAAACCAAATTTACGGCAGACTTAATACAATCAGGTGATTTTGATTTCGATTTTATGGAATCTATGTTGGGAACTGAAATAACAAAAATTTTGAAACAATCTTTAGCGGTAAATAAGACCGAACGGTATAAGACCGCTAAAGAGTTTCTTACTGCGCTTAATGACGCTTTATCTAATAAAGACTTAAAATTATCCGTGTCCCGCAGGAAAGAGCTGCCTGATGTTCGCTTAGCGGCTTTAAATCAGGCAGATAATCTGTCTTTCGGAAATATTTGCGGAACAGACAAACACCGCCATGACGCATTTAACCAGATGATAAAAAAATTATTTGATAAAAAACCTCAGCCTTTACCTTTTAAGGAAGAGAGGAAACAGGCAAAATCGTTATTATCCGAACTTAATTATGCCGAGTTATCAGTTAATCCCCTTCTTAACAAAATGTTTGAGGAAAAGGGAATAAACTCTGAATCGGATTTTAATAAATTTATCGACAATATTTCAACAGCGCTTGACAATACGCAAATTTATTCCCTGCCGGCAGATAATATCTTGTTCTGGGTAGGAAATAGATATGCTGCGGCTCATTACGGACATTATCAGGATAGGAATAATATTTATATGAGCGGTAAATTCGCTAATCTTCTTACTGATAAAGAAAAATCCGTAGTAGTTCTACATGAGGCGTTTCATCTTGCGGGGTTATCACATGAAGAAGCGGAAGCAATCCAAACATTTATTCTTGACCAGAAAAAATCGTATGATACGGTCTTGAACTTTATGCACATAGCCGCTGATTTGGAAGTTACCCTAAAAACAAATGTTCCTGCCGTAATTAACGGTAAATACAGCTATACTCCTGTAACCGATTTTCTCGCTGTTTTCGCTCCTGCCCTTAAACAGGCTTTGCGTTCAGGCACTTCATTTAACCAGAAAGCGTTTGTCTCGTTAATGTCAAACAGGGGTTTTTCTGAAAATTTTACAGCCAGTGTGTTCAAGGAACTCAACGAAATGCTGAAACTGAACGCGATAGGGTACTCCATTGAGAATAGGGCGCTTGAAAATATTGTAGACAAAAATTCTGTTACGCAATCGGATATAAGAAAAAATATAAACCGTCTCGCTGGTTTTAATCTTATAGATAGAAGCGTTGCCGTAGATACTTTAACCGCTGTTAAAGACAAGGCGTTACCGTTATTGATTACCGCGCTGAACAAGGAAAACCCCAACATCCGTGAAGGAGTTTTGTATGTTATTGGCCAAACCGGTAATGCGGACGCAATGGCGGATGTGTTCGCTATGATAAATGACCGCTCCGAGAAAGTAGCTCTGCAAGCTCAAAAAACAGTGTTTAAACTTGCCGATAAATCCGTTATCCCGTTTATGCGGAAAATCATTTCACAACAATCCGATGATACTTCGGTCGTATTGGCAATAAAAGTTTTGGATAAATTAAAAGCCGATTTGAACGTTGATGCTGATAATCTGCTTATACACCCGAATCCTGATGTAAGAAAAGCGGCGGGCGATTTTCTTAAATCCCGCGGTATTGACCGCTCCAATCAGCTTAAATTGTCTGATAATATATGGAACAGTCTGAACCTAATGGCAACAGCGGAAAATTCATTGGAATTTAATGACTTGATAGATATTCTCGAGCAGTACGGCGATGATCTTATAGCGTATTTAAGGCTGGGATTAAATAATCAGGAAGCAGGCATAGTTGACGCTTCGGCAATTTTGCTTGGAAGAAAAGGCGATAAAAGCGCGGTTCGCCATTTACTTCATCTCGTCTACAAAAATAAAGGTTTTCAAAGTACAATAGCTGTTGAAACATTAAAGAAAAAAATTTTTAATGAAGAGCTTTTAAGGTTATATATAGCCGGCGATAATATCGAAAAAGAACAAGCCGCTTTGGCTATGGGCAGGAACAAATATTCCGATGCTATGAATACACTTGGCAATTCAATAGTAGATAAAAACAGCCCTTATTCGTTTTATGTGAAACAAGCCGCTCTAAAAGCCATGATTGATATAGCCGGCGATAATTATATCGGGGTTCTCGCAGATATATTAAGAAAACTTGACCGCCGTGATTTAACCGCCGATGACAGGGCCGTACTGATAGAGATACCTTCGATGATGCTCGAAAAAGGCGATAAAAAATCAGCTCCTATTTTAAGGCATCTGCTTTATGCGGATCGGATTTCCATTAAACGGGAAACAGTAAAGGCTCTTGGTGAACTGGGTAACAGGAAAGATATACCGACTTTAAAATTATATGCCGGTTTATATCCTGAATTAACTCCCGATGTAGAAGCGGCTGTGAAGAAGCTGGACGGTCCTTTAGCTAAAATTTTATCAGGAATAGGCTTTTTTATGGGCGGGATACCGGCGCCTGAGTATCATTGTGATGATTTTCAGCTCCACAAAAATAATTATACAGGTTTAAATGAGATACTCGCGAATATCTCTTATGCCAAGGTACCTATTTTGATCACTGAAAACGGAACACCTTATGAATTCACTATGAAAATCGATGATGATTTTGCCGATTCTGAACATGAAGCGCCTGTTACCAACGAAATGATAGAAACTTGGATTAAAGATATTTTAACAGGCGAGGAACAAATACTTAAAAATCTTCAGGGAAGTGAAATAGATTTTGTTATGCTGACTAAATCGTTTCGCATAGCTGAAAATCATCTGGACGATAATTTTATCGGAATAAACAAAGCTATTTTTCAAATAAAAAATCCGGTGGTAATCGAGTTATTATTCAAAATGTTCCTGCGTCATGAACTGCTCCATGAAGCAGGGTTGTCCCCTAAAGATGAATCAGAATTAAAGGTATGGGAAAGCGTACAGTTCAGGGAAAGTTTGCAACAGCTTCTGTCCGGGCTGGAGAAAGCGAAAATGCCGCTTGAAAATTTTATTGAACAAATCAAACCGGCGTTTTCCAATAAAGCCTTTTTAATTGATGTATTAACATTTATTGATAACGGAACTTTGCCTGCGAAAATGATAGGAATACTTGACGATATGGATATTACATTGCCTTATGATGAGTTGATTTCCAAACTCGCTAAGTCGATGGGATTAGAAATAGGCGGCCTGCTCAGATCGCGTGATGAGTCGGAACATTTAAAACTTATTTTATTCCAGTTAGATCAGTTCCGGCATGAATATGCTTTTGATTACGCTCCAAACGCTGAAGAGATTATTAATTTGTTTGAAAGTTTAGTTGATACTCCATATTCTCGCAATACCGATTTTATAACAGCAAGACGGGAGTTGTCATGGTGGATAGACAATGCTAAAGATAAACGTATCGCGGAAAAGGCAAAATCTTTTAACGATAAACTCTACACAATGTTAGACAATATGCTTGATAATAACGCCGGCATAGAACAAACAACAGCTGGATGGCGGGTTATAAAAAAGTTTATGCCAAAGGTGGCGGATACCAAACAAAAACAACGTATGCAGTGGACTGTAACTTATTCTGAAAAATATAACGGTACCTTTCCCGATTTTTATAATGAGGACGGACTTGTCAATAACGGTCCGAAAATTACAGAGGAAATAACAAAGTCTTTAAAGGAAACTAATCTTTTGCGAAGAACATTATTCGTATTGTTTGACCGTAAAGATATAACCGAAGATATGATTGAATCCATTCATATCGATTATATAGGCAGAGGTTATTTTAAATATGCCCATAAAATAACTGTTTTTGTTAAGGGCGAACACCAGCCGATGCAGTTTATTTTAAAATCCAAACGGCGTCCGGATTCAAAATTCGATATAGAAAATATTAACCTTATTCTTGCTTATGGAGAAAAAAGGGGAAAAGGAAAAACCGATCTTGTGCCGCTGGTTGCTTCACGAGCGTTTAAACCCGGGGAAATTGCTGCTGAACCTGTTTTTGATGTGTATACAGAATCTGTTTTGCCAGGCGAACCTATGTTGGTTGAAAATAGGGACGGCAAAATAATTTCAGGACAGTTAATGATGAAACCAAATGAAAAAGCCAGTGAATATATGAAACGGTTATCTGATATTTTAAAAGTCGGAGTCGGAGCACTGTATCAAGTACATAAAAATTTCAATTTCATTAAACTTTATTATGACAGAAACCCCAGCAATATAATGGTTTCCGGTGATAAAGATGCAGGTTATAATGCGGCTATTGTCGACTTGGGATACGTATCATCAACAGATAAATATTCCGATTTATTAATGTTTATGGCGCGGTATTTCAATAATGTAGTATCCGGCATAGTTAAAAATAATTATCCGCAATTGTCATCGACTCTTGATACCGACATTTTTACAGTAAAAATGCTTTTTGAGGGAATTCTCGCATCAGATAAGGTAGACGGTTTAGATTTTCTATCCAGCGCTTACGCAGATTTAACGGATATAATCGATCAAAATAAAGGTAAAGACAAAATATTAAGAATAGGAACTTGGCATAAAACTGAACTTGAGAACATAGCCGATTCTTTAAAACAATTTCTTGTAAATAAAAACGTATACATTAATTTACAATCGGGTTTCGATGAAACTGACATATCTCAAAAGCAAACGGATAAATATGAAATTAAAGATGAAACTATTGACCAATTGCCTGCTGCGGCTTGGATTGCAGATGATTTATGGAATGCTTTTTCAGCCATTAATAACGGTAAACCTCCTGTAGTTATACAGGCGCATGGCATCAATGCGGCGAATCGAAAAGACCTGACAGACCAATTAGCATTAATAGACGACGATCAAATGGTTGTCATTATTATGAGCGATTTTAATTCCGATTACGTAGATCATAGGGTTATAGCCGATAAGGCGGGTTATGTGCGTAAAAATATAAAACAGATTATAAGCGGCAGAGTAGATTATGATGGTGAATTCGAATATTTACTGGCATTTAGAAAATATTTCAAAGAGGATATGATTCATTTCAACAATATGCGTATTGGACGCGTTTATACCGATCAGCTTCAGGGCAATAAACTGATGATAAATACTTTTGAGCGGTTTGTGAATATTCTTGAACATTATTATCCGGGTAAAATAACCGCCGAAATACTTCATCCGTCAAGCAAACATTTAATGGCTAAATATTTTGACGCTGCCTATGAATCTGATTTTAATAATCAAATGACAGGCACCATCAAAGACGGAACAAATCAACAAAAAGGTGAGATAACCCTTGAAGGAATATCTGCGGAAGAATTAAAATCCTCTCAAAAAATACAGAAAAAAATGCAAACCAAACAACCGCAAAAACCGGCATCACAAATAGAACAAGCAAATAAGGAATTAACACAGGAGAACATAACTAAACTGCCCGTTTCTTTATGGATTGCCCCTAATTTGTGGAATACCTTAACAGAAATTAATAACGGGAACACAGCTTTAGTTATTCAAACACATAGTTCTTTTATGACAAATAAAGTTATGGTTGAGGCGCAGCTTGAAGATGTTCCCGAGGCTCAGGTTGTTACTCTTATTACAAGTGAAAAACAAAAAGATAAAATAGATTTCCGCGTGCTTGTTGATACGGCTGGTAATATTAAAAAGAACCTTTACAATGTTTTACGCGGTAATTTATCGCAGGATTACGGTTTATTCCTCATAGATTTTACAATCTATCCTGAACTCAAATATACACATTTGAATTACCTTTCACTTGGAAGGGAAAATAAAGATAAACTCAGAGGTAAAGGATTGTTGTCCGATACGTTCACTAATTTCGCTAATATTCTTGAACAATTTTATCCGGGCTCAATAACTATGTCGCTTATCGACCCGGAGATAGTGCATCTTATGCAGAAACATTTTCATGCTCAATATATACAGGAAGAAAAAAGCGATAATACCATGAGAGGCGTTGTGGGAGAACACGAAGACGATATTAATATAGCTGATGTGGGCATAAAAGCCGGTTCTCACAGCAATGTGAACAAGGCTATTCGTAAAGCAGTATTATCCGGCAATCTTATCCGGTCTGGAGAAATAGTTTACGACGGCAACCCTGTCAGAGTTTATATCGTTAAGAACGCTTCGGTTTTAACCGGGGTACAACGCGCCCATGCAGGAATAGAGCTTAATTGCATCTATATCGCCGAAAAAGCCTATGATAAAACATTAGCCATGCATGAAGTGGTCGAAATGCACCTGTGGCAGAAAAAAGCGTTAAATATAGCTGGTATTATCGATAAATCATGGCAAGATTTAACCGATGCTAAACGAGCTGAACTAACCCGTGAATTAAGGAAATGGATATCCGGAAATATTGAAGATGCCCAACAACTGGAAGCAAAATATCATACAATAGCCAATCAGATTGCGCCGGTTACTTCAAAGACAGAACTTGAGGCTGACGACAATATGGAAACTCCCGCAGATAACGCAACTTATAAATCTATAGATAAAAACAGAAACATTGAGCGACCTGTAGAGGTAAGTTCATTTACCATAGAAAAACTGCGAAGCTATATTTTGCTTTATTCCGATTTACCTGTGTCGCAATTATTATATAACCTTGATGCGGATAGCCTTAAGTTCGATACATTTGTAAATGGCATGTACAGCAAGGTGATCGAAAAGTTTAAACTATCTGATAAGAAACCGGTAAGCAAAGCTGTGCTTTTATCAATTCAGGATTTTGTAAGCGAATTTGTTCAGAAACAAATAGGCGGAACTGAAGAGGAAATTGTAAAATCAGCGGTTGACGCTCAGGAATTCACGGACAGAATAATAAATACGGCAATTGATGAAGCGGGCGGAGTGGAAAATCTTGTGCCTCGCGGATTAAAAGCGAAAATGCTTGAAATAGGTATGAATTCTATACAAACCCGTATCAATACATTGAACAAAGACAATCCGAAAACCGCTGAATTACTGCAAAATGTGCTTGATTACATTAAACAAGCTAAGATAGCGGTTATACCTTCTAATGACGGCTCTTACGGAATCAGTACAACATTAAACGGTTACCATTTTACAGACGCGCGCGTAATTGGCGGGCAAAAAGTGATTTTTCTCGGACAGGGGTTTTTCGATGCATTATTAAGAGGCGGTATGGAAGAAGTTCTTATCCATATAGGCGCAAGGGAATACCTGAAATCATTGCCTGAAAATTCTGCTTTAACTGATGCGGACTTAAATATAAAAGCCGCGCGGTTACGAGATTATTTCGGCAATAAACTGCCTGACATAATAGAAACCTTAACATTAAACGGGTTAGAGAACCAAAGATATAAACCTTTGATAGACCGTATTATTAAAATGGGCAATATAAAGAAAACCCGTCCGCTATCTCCGGTTGAGATTAATGAAATCATCTCACAGCTCCGGGAAATTTTCGAGTTAGAACTTGATATCGACTTCGACTATGTTCCTGATAAGGCTGATTTTGAAATCTCAAAAAGCCTTTTGCGTAAATCCGTAAATGTTATTAAGGCAACAATGTCTAAACCCGATTTGTTCTTGTTCCCGAAGGAATTGATATTAGGCGAATTGTCTCCGGCTAATTTTATGCTAAAAGAAACATTCAGGAAATTTAAGATGGAAAACCGTAAAAATGAAGGGCGTCAGGCTGTTTTTGTGGCTATTTCATTAAATGATAAAAATACAGGCATTTTTAAAACTGAACTTGATAAAACTACTGAACGCAGGGAAGGTGATTCAAGTAACAATCTGTTTGATTTCATCGTTACAGTCAAATCGGTTGACGAGCTTATAGGATTAATAAAAACCGAGTATCCCGATCTTTCCGAATCAGATATTGCCGGCAGGGTTAAGATGATAGATATACCCGGCGGAAAACTTGCCGAGTATTCACAGAATAACGGATTGCGTTACCAAATTGTCGATTCAGGATTGGTTATGCAGGGAATGCTTGAAAATAGCAAAGCTGTGTTTATGATAGATATTCTAAGGTCATTCGGGTCTAAAAAAGTTCCTAATGATATAAAAATAATAGATATTAGCGACCGTATTATACTCGATAAAGATAGTAATTCTAAAATAGGCGATATTATGGCTGTATTTAACGATTTTATACGGCAGGCAGACGCTATTAAAGGAAAAATTTTTACATACAGCAGTTTAACGGATATTTTTTATTCCAAAGTCCTGCCTTCGCTTGATACGGAACTTAAAGCGAAAGTCGAACAAAAATTCAGGACAAAAGATTTGGTTATTCGCGACCTGCTTTTCAAAAAACTTATGGCTAAAGAAGTGGAAAAACAAGATGTCGCATCTGTTTTTATGCATTTTATATCACATCAGGCTGTATCTGGAACAGAATTCACATTATTGGAACAAAAAGTTAAGGAGCAGCTTGATCTTTATTTTATCAAGCAGGTATACGACAGATTACGCGCGATCAATAAAGACAATCCGCCTAAATTAGGCGATTTCATACACCGTGTTGAATCGCTTGGAATTATGTCGGTTACGCAGAATTTTGCTAAATACCTGCGGATTGAGGCAAACGCAAGGTCGGTCAACAGCAGTGTTATAGATGCTATTAACCAAAGCGCTCATTTCGATGAAGCAGCTTAATTTTTACAATATAAAAATATTTTATAAAATTTTAATTAAACAAGATGCTTCAGAATATCGTTCATACTTTTTTTTGTAAACGAAAAATATTTACCCGATAAGTTTGAGCTGCATACGTTATCGTTTTTGGTCATGCGAATCTGGTCTCTGGTGATTTTCGGCTGGGCGCTTATCTTTTCCATTACGCACGCAAGCATAGCCGCAATAGGTTTAGGAATTTTCACTAAAGTTTTTTTATCCATATTAATTGATTTGGCTATTTTTTTTGCGATTACATCAAAAGGCAATATTTCCGGACCCCCAATTTCTATGGTAACGCCGGTTATTTTCGGGTTAATTGATTCGAAAATACACCTTGCCAGATCCATAACGAAAAGGGGTTGAAGTTTGTTTTTGCCTGATCCGATTACAGGAATGAACGGAAGATTAGATATTGACTGCGCTAATTTATCTATCAGTTTACTGTTTCTCCTGCCGTACATTTTTCCAAAAATCAAGGAAGGCCGCAGCACAACATAAGGGATACCGCTGTTGATGATTTCCTGTTCGGCAAGGGCTTTTGTTTTATGATATTCACTTTCAGCATCCTTTTTTGAGCCTATTGCACTGATATAGATTATTTTTTTTACTTTATTTTTTATCGCCGCTCTGACCATTATAGATGTTATATCTTTGTGCATTTGTTCCATAGTCATTTGTTTCGGACGATAAATACTGCCTATTAAATGGACAATAATGTCGACATCTTTAAGAGCTTGCGCCATTGTATCTTCATCGTTGAAATCCACAAATTTATATTGGAATTTATTTTGTTCAAGAAGGTTTATGTCATCTTGATTGGTGTTTTTTTTTATGAGTCCTAAAAAATTTTGTTTTTCTTGTTTAAGATAATGGGCAAGATGAAAACCTATATAACCGGATATGCCTGTAATCGCTATCATAACTATAATTCTCCATATTTAAAAATTTTTTATAAATATACATTAAATATCCTTATATTGTCAATAAGGCTTGAGAAAAAACCACTGCTGTCCGGTGTACGTTTTCAGAAAGAATGGGACAAAACGGCTGAAATTTTAAGAGAGAGTTTTGACCCTTGTTACAGTTGAATTTTTGTTAAACCTTTTTCTTGCTATCATAGTTTTCTTTTGTAGCATTTTTCTTTTATTCTGTATAGAATTTTTTCGACCAAAATAGACATCGTCCGGTGTAACATTGCCCAAAGCTTCATGATAACGATAGCCGTTATACCAATTTATGAACCTATCGATTTCAATTTTCAATTTGTCCGGTGATTCCCATACATGCAATAATATTTTATCTTTAGCTGACCTATGATACCGTTCAATTTTTCCGTTGGTTTGCCGATGATAAGGTGACGCGAATATATGTCCTATCCCTTTAGCTTCCAGATAATCAGCGAAATCAGAACTAATCAGAGCCGGACCATTGTCCGTTACTAATCTAACGTTAAAAGTATCCTTTTCACTGTCTTTTTTATCTATTCCTGTAAATTCACATGCCTGCTCTATAACATAACTGAAATCTTCGTGTCTCATTGATGATCGTAATTCCCATGCAAGTATTTTACGGCTGAAATCATCAAGTACGCTGATTAAGTAAAACCATCCCCACCGTTTAACTTTTAAGTAGGTGGCATCTGTCTGCCATTGCTGGTTGATCGCGGTGGTTTTGATTTTATACTCCTGCGATGCAGCAAACGTTTTAATACGAGGTTCAGGGATAAGCCCTTTTGCCTTAAGTCGCCTGTAAACGGTGCTTTCTAACACGCTGAACCCTTCATAATCCGTAATATACCATGCAAGTTATCGGCATGAATAATCCGGTTTAAATAAAGCCAGTTCATAGAGTTTTTCTTCTTCATTCGGTCTTAACTGGTTCCATCTTTTATTAACCATGGGGTTGATGTCAGATAACCCTGCAGAACCAAGCAATTTGAATTTATGTTTCCATCTGTAATAAGTACTTCGGTTTATGCCCAGTCTATGTAACGCACTGCTGATGTTATGAGATGACTCAACTTGACGGATAATTTTTAGTTTATCTTGTGAATTCATTCTTTGATACCTTCTTTTGATTCTTACCACATTCCCAGACTTTTTTTATACTTTATGATATCTAAAGTGAGTTTAGCAACAGCTTGTTTCAAGTCGTTGTTCACTGATCTTAGATGATGAACTTCATCGCTGGTAGCATTGCGGACAGTTGCTCTGGTAAGACCGTTTTTACCGGCATCAAGAAAGGATTTAGACCATTTGTAATATACTGATGGAGCAATACTTTCCCGTCTACATAATTGAGAAATGCTGATTTCTCCTCGAAGACCTTCAAGGACAATACGTATTTTGTCTTCAGCAGTAAACTTTCTTCGGGTAGCTTTTTTGATTTGTTTTACGATTTTGTCAGATTGAGACATTTTGATACTCCTTTCAGGAAAAATGTTTTTCCATTATGGAGCCAAAACTGTAAGATTTCAACTGGATTATTCATGAATAATCCGGTTGAAAGTCTCCTCTAATAAACTTGTCCCATCTGTCCCACTTTATCTGACGGATAACAACCTTGATATCTCCTTTTTTGATATGTGATGAGCTTCACAGAGGTCTTTTACGAATTTAAAAAGACGGGGGGTTACTTTTGATTTTGTTCGTTCATATTTTTTTAAAATAGGGATACAGCGTTTTACTATTGCTATATCGTGATATTTCATTAGGTAATCCTCCTAGCTTAGTATAATAATTTTTTACTAAAAGCGTTACCTAATTACTTAGCATCTACAACACCTATGAAAAGGCCGCCCCGGCACAGACCAGTTGGTGTTATAATGGTCTTGCAAACTTAAAAAAAGGAAGCAACCATGAACCAATCATATTACATCGGAATCTATCTGCACAAGAAATATTCTCACGTTACTGTCATAGACAACTTAGGCTCAATTGCTAAGAGTAGATTTTTTTGCCGAAATAATATATCGCTTCACAGCGAACCCGTGGTCAGCGGGAATGGTTGAGACACAGGTTTTATCTCGTCAAAATCAAAACAAGCATAAAAGCTCGAATTCATTGCCTGCTCGATAACTATAATACCGGTTTGACGCAACCGATGTATTCGGCAAATCCTCGGCAGAGTTATTCAAGGATTTAGTTCTGCCTGAAGAAACAATAAAAGTGCTTGATAATCTAATTCTGAACCTGAACTTTTTTGATCAACAAGTCAAAATGATGGACAAAAAAATAAAAAAGTTAATTGACAGGCAGCTTTTTCATAGGTGTCCTTGTTTTTTATTGCTCATTATGATGGGAGTGTTGCGAAATAAAATCATATAAAAAAGAGTGTTAAATTTGTTATAATGCGGATT
>JAGGZS010000342.1 GCA_021161885.1 bacterium | reverse complement strand
TTTAGTTTTTTTAAATAACAGTGATAAAACAATAAGGCAATAAATGACAAATAAAAACTCAAATGCGATATTATTAGTGGAAGACAATTTAGACCATGCCCAAATTGTTCTAATTATATTAAAAAAGCTTCAAATTGACCACATTCTTTACCATGTAACAAATGGGGAAGACGCTCTTGATTTCCTGCGTCACCAAGGTAAATACGCCAATACAAAAAAATATCCTCGCCCTGATGTTATTCTGCTTGATTTAAGGTTACCGAAAGTTGACGGGATAGAAGTATTGCACAACATCAAAAAATCCACTGAATTGAAAGATATCCCCGTTGTCATAGTCACCTCATCTTCCGCAGACAACGATATTGAACAGGCAACTGATTTCAAAGTTTACAGTTACGTCGTTAAACCTTATTTCGACCAATTCAGCAAAATTTTATATGATTTAGGTTTTCAGACAATCCCGCAGTAAAGTTTTCACTAAGGGTTATGCGGATGCGTTTCTTACACGTGCGATGATATATTCAGTAAAAGAAAAAAAACGATTTAACAATAAATGATTTTTAAAAAGCCGCCCCTCTTAATAGCAAATTTATTCAGACAGCTCGCACAACTAAACAATTCTATGGATTAAGAAAAGACGAGAAATTCAAAATCATAGCCAAAAAAAATCAATTCTATAATTAAACCTAAAAACTTAACATAATATATATTATCGGACGTAAATCATGGAGATAAAGTTTTGCTCTTGTTATGTCTTTTTGTTAATCTCGGCTCGCTTTATGAGTTAAATATTGCGATATTGAGGGCAATATTTTTACGGGCTGGATGAATGAATCGCAAAAAGCTCCGCAAAAAGCGTTTTTTGTTTTATTGCTTCCTTGGAATTCTTTTTACAGACCAACAAAAAAATTTATCAACAATTCAAGCTTTACTTATCCACAGAATATCCCCATACAAGAAATTTAACGATAACACATATTTCAATATTTTGTATTTTGATAAAATCTACTGCCTGAGTTTTTCGTCCTTATAACAGTTCAATTATTGAATTATCTGCGTCATTCAAAGTATTTTTAGCGCATTTTGCTGTTATTTTATTTATAACCACGTTAATACAATATAATTGTAAAATATTCGCAATGTTAAAAATTAGATTTTGTGTAATTAAACAATATCTAATTCAGGGGTGAAAACATTAATTGAACTGCTTTGCTGTCAAGCTATATTTAAAATAACTTAATCCAGACTTACAATTTAATTGCCTTAATTAAATAGACATTGGTTTATGAATTTTTAAGTTCAAATTAAAAAAAAGCCAAAAGAGCCAATTCAGAAAAATAAATAAAGGTATTTTCGCTTAACGATATAAAAACAAAGCGATTTTTATAAAAAGCAATCTTGATAAGAGAAATTTTTTTGGATAAATTTATCTCGCCTTATTGAAAATTAAGGAAATTTTGAAAGATAATTTTGAATCCGGCGATAATTTAATTTTCCGGACAGGCATTATAGAGGAGTTTTGATAGGTTTTCTCAAAACCTCCTTCAGACTGCGAAACGGTTTCTACAGGAAACCGCCACAACTCATTGGCGGTTGGATAAGATATTTCAACTTTAATATTGTCCCATTCATTAACCATGGCAATAGAAGGATTGTTTTGGTCAACAACAATATCTTTCATTGTGTTCATAGATTCTCGTTCCCCGCCCGCAAGGACATAATATCTTTGCGAATCGTCATTAGCGGCGAGATAAGTAAGGTTTAATTCGTTTCCGAATAGAAAAGAATATGTTTTGTCTTTAGAATGGTTTTTTAAAATGTATTTAGCGGATAATGTGTTTTGATTGGTTATCGCAATCTCTTTAATGATTTCTAAAGGGTTTCTATTACCTTCAGTATCTTCAAAAAAAGATTTCCTGCTTAAAATGGCGCTTACTAAATTTGTCCGTATAATTTTTTGGTCTATATTATAGGGCGCGGTAGAAAAATCGCTTATTTTTTTGTATGATGCGGAATGAAAATCTTGGAGCTCGGTATCCGGCGGCAAGATATGATCAACAAATGTGTACCGTAAATATTTGTCATAAATCAACATTTTGTCCAGATTAGATTCCTTAGATATAACCATATTATGTATTGAAGCCGGAGCATCATTATTATTTTGATTATCGTTTGACTGCGATTGCTTAAGTTTTTCATGATACGCTTCGTATTTTCTTGTAAATGTATTTGTTATATTAAAATTAGCCGGTTTATAGTCTATTTCAAAACAAGCGCCACCGTTTAAGGGCGATAAATACGCATTAATAATAGATGAACTCATTAAAATATCTTCATTTCCCGTACAGCAATAATCAGTTTGCTCAAGGCGGCTGTAATTTTTCTTTTTGCCTAAAGATTTTTCCACAATTTTTTCCGCATTAATTAAATGTGTGTAAATAGCGTTTCTAAGATAATTTAAGTATACTCCTCCAAATAATCCGTGCCAGTAAGCACAGTTGCATTGCCCTTTCCATAACTCTTTTTTCGCCTGAAAATTATCGGAAGCTTTTTCCTCGACCAAATTGCTGACCCACAACATTTTTTTATGCATCAGGTTGCTTTCATTATATTTGATAAAAAAGTTTCTCCAAAATCCGCCTCTAAAAAAAGGCAGCACAATATCTTTGTTCTCGTTTTCATTTAAAAATTTTAGAGCTTCTTCATATTTAATAATTGTTTTGGCCGGCAACGCCCATTCCATCATTTCCGAATAAGACGACGTAGGTAGATAAATTTTGCCTCTTGATTGATTTTGTTTTATATACTCGCTGAAAGTCGGCATTATAAGCCAATCTTGGTTCTGTTCGAGCAAAGTGAAAAATTTTTCAAGATATTTGTCTTCGTAAACCCACTTATATGTATTAGGCCAAATACCGAATTTTTCACCGTCATCACCAAGAGTTACTGCTTTGCCGGGTTCTTCTGAGGCGATTTCCTTAAAATATTCAATAGCTTCTTCGGGCTGACCGAAAGGAACTAAATACCTGAGGTTAATATCTATTGGAAACAGTTTGGCTATATTGCCGCGGTCTTCAGTTATATAATAACCGAACATATCCTCCGTACCTAATCCTGCGTATCGAAAATGCGAATCGTCAAGTAAAGAAAATTCCATATGCGACGGTGCCATCAACGACGGCAGTGTCGGTTCCCATACACGCTCAGCAAGCCACATTCCGCGTGGTGTCTGGTTGAAATTTTTTTCTATATATTCATTCATATACTGTATTTGTTCTAATACGTCTTTTTGCGGAATAACCGTTATTATAGGTTCATAAAACCCGCCGCTTAGAATTTCTATCTGATTTCTTTCTACGAGAGTTCTTAGTTTATCGAAATAATCTTTTTTGTTTTGTTCAATCCATTCGTATAAAGGACCTGTATAATGAAGCGAACATCTTACAGCAGGATGTCTCAGCAAAATATCTAAAAAAGGCTCATAACACATCTTAAATGATTCTTCAAATACATGATCAAAATTGCCGACCGGCTGATGGCAATGTATTGCGAATAAAAAGTTTATTTTTTTCATATATTCCTCATTGCTAATTAGTGTCAAATTATCAACCTAATTTTCCATATTTATTTTTTTTATATATTAATATGTTGCATTAATTAAAATTAGTAAATAGTTTTTTGAATAATCTTATCGAT
>JAGGZS010000186.1 GCA_021161885.1 bacterium | reverse complement strand
ATATCGTAATAATTTTCTTTACGGTCATGAATTAATCCAATAGGACTTATTTTTTTAATAATTGAGGGATATAATCCGCTTTCTTCCTGAAATTCGGTAATAAGATTTTTTTCATAATCAATCGAGCCGGCATCATCATTTAAGTAGGTATCGTCAACATTGCCTGAAGGAAGCAGTTCGTAGTATCCGGGATAATTGCTTACCGAAACAGAGCGTTTTCCTATCAGCGTATATAATTTAGCGTTAGCATCTTTAAACAAAACTATGCCGCTTACCCCGATCGGCTGGATATCGCATGGTATATTTTTGTATTTTCTTGAAATATAAAAATTTTTGTACCCTGTAAAGTTACATACAATGTTAATCTCTTTGAGTGATACCTGATCAATTTCTTTAAGCATTAAAATATTTCCGTCAAATACCGTGCCGTCATTAACAAGAGGGTCAGCATTCCAAAGATATTCTATATTTTTTTTCCAGCTCTTGAAGGTATTGCCGTTCGGCAAAACTTTTAACACGATTTTATCACATGGTATTACTTCATAATCAGCGTACATTTTCCCGCAAAGCCCATAGAAAATTCATTTATAATCTTCAGTATTAATGCCATCCCCCACCATTATATTTCTCAACGCTTTTTTTCCAATAATTTTTTTAATATATTTTGGATGCAACCCTTGTTTCCTGTTGCCCGATCGTAAAATATCAAAATTTTCGCCTTCTTTGAAACGCTCGCCTATAGAAATATCTTTAGTAGCCTGCAGGGAACGCTGCGCATAAAATTTCAATTCGTTCTCAACTTCCTGAACTTCTTTCTTCGAGTTTCCAAATGTTTGTTCCACAAGGCGTATCGCAGTTACCATATCTTTCAGTTCTTCCGCTGTAACCGCAAAAGCATGATCCGGTCCCGGGAGCCTGTTATTTAAAGTAAAATGTTTTTCGATGATTTTCGCGCCTAAAGCAACAGCCGTTACAGGAGCGATTATCGGATTACGGCTATGATCGGAATAACCTACTGGAATTTTAAATCTTTTTGCCATTTCGGGTATAACGTTAAGGTTTAATGAGTTCATCGGCGCAGGATATTTTGCCACACACTGCATTAACGCAATCTGTTTACCGCCGGATTTCCTGAAAACTTTTATTGCCCACTCAATATCTTCAATTGACGCCGCGCCCGTAGATAAAATAAGCGGTTTGTCTGTTTTGGCGATATATTCTATCAGCCTTAAATGCGATATTTCATAAGAAGCTATTTTATGGACATTTACATACGGATTTATCTGTTGCGCGTCTTTCACGGAAAACGGGGTGGACATAAAAACAATGTTTTTATCGGCACAATGTTCCGCGAGCTCTGGAATCATATCGTAAGGCATAGATAAATCCTCAAAAATATCAAAAATAGATTCTTTTATACCCGCTGAAGACAAATAATCGCAACCGCCCGCGTTCGGCACATATACGGTTTCAGGACGATAGGTTTGGAATTTTACCGCATCCGCTCCGGCGGATACAGCGGAATCGATTAAAATTTTCGCCATTTCCATATCCCGTTTAGGCGTACCCATTCTCCAATTCGAGCCAGCCTCAGCGATAATAAAAATTTTCTTATTGCCATCAAACATACAAAAGATCCTTTTTGTTTCTTGTTAAAAGGATATTTATCGCGTTAAACGCGCATACAGGATATAACCTGACAAGTTCGTTTTTTACTCTGTCTACACATTCAGGAACAGATTCCCCTGATTTTCTGTTTACGGGATGATTGAGTTCATAAAGAATTTCCCCTTTATCATATTCTTCGTTCATTAAATGAGCAGTAATAGTAGCGTAATCAAGCCCGTCCTCAAGCATTCTTCTTATAGGTTCTAACCCCGCGTAATCCGGCAGGAGTCCCCTGTGCAGGTTTATATCTCCTATCCTCGACTTGCATAAAATATGTTCCGGTACGAGAAATTTCCAGTTCAAACTTAATAATAAATCATATTGTTGGATTTTTGCCATATCATCCATAACCGCCGCGTCTTTTATATAATCAACAATAAAAAAAGGAATATTATTTTTAGCGGCTGTTTCTTTAAATATTGGGTATTCAGGTCTGAGTCCCCTGTTCGGATCGTCAGACGATGGAAGTTTTGAATGCGTAAAAATTCCTACTACATTAAATTCATCATAATTGAGTAACGTATCCAATAAATAAAGTCCGGGTTTTCGGGCTATAAAACATAAAACATTCAGTTTTCGATCATTCATAATTTCTCGTCTTTTTTACTTGTTTATTTAATTAAATATATCCGATTGGCATTTTTTCCAAAATATTTTTTAACTCCTCAATAGACAGCCAACACTCGTTGTTATTGCTGTAATACCCAAATTCTTCAGGCACTTTTTTGCCGGCAGTCCACCTTTTAGGCTGTTTTTTATACCACGAAAATTCCGGCAAGATAATATATTTGTCGTCAAACTCAAGTTTACCCCTTGAATCTTCTATGCTTATAAGCGTTTCATGCAGTTTTTCGCCCGGGCGAATCCCGATTTCTTTTATAACGCAATTCGGAGCAATAGCCTTTGCTAAATCGACAATATTCATGCTCGGTATTTTCGGGATAAAAATTTCAGCTCCTTTCATTATTTCCAAACACTCAATTACAAATCTTGCGCTTTGCTCAAGAGTAATCCAGAACCTTGTCATTCTTTTGTCCGTGACAGGAATTGTTCCTTGCTCGCGCAGTTTATAAAAAAGAGGGATTACGCTTCCCCTGCTTCCCATAACATTTCCGTATCTGACAACACTAAAAATTGAGCCGACCAACCCCGAATAAATATTACCCGCTATAAAAACCTTATCACTGCAAAGTTTTGACGCTCCATACAAATTAATAGGATTAACCGCTTTATCTGTACTTATTCCCACCACTTTTTTTACCTTTTGATCGATAGCCGCGTCGATTATATTTTTAGCTCCCAGTATGTTTGTCTGAATAACCTCAAACGGGTTATATTCCGCGGTATCAACCTGTTTCATTGCCGCTGCATGGATAACGTAGTCGACTCCGTTAAACGCCCTGTACAATCGGTCTCTATCTCTTACGTCGCCGATAAAAAAACGCAAAGACGGATATTTTTCTTCGGGATACTTTTGTTTCAGCTGGAACTGTTTCAGCTCATCACGGCTGAATACTATAATCCGCCGCGGATGATACTCGTCCAATAAAATCTCGATTAACTTTTTGCCTAACGAACCCGTCCCGCCTGTGATTAAAATACTTGATTGAGTTAAATCCATATTTCGCGCTCCAAATTTTATTTGTCTGCTAAATAAACAAATAATGTTTAATTTTTAATCTTTTTTAAAAAATCCGAGAAAAATTCCAAAATTATGTGATAAGAAAAAACTCAATCGTTTTTAACGCAATATTTATTCCAAATACCGTGTTAAGAGAAAATTTTTTATCTTGATTGATTAATCGGCAATGGTATTATTGATTTAATCTCAGATTTGATATCCTTTTGCCTGCTTATTATTAATAGGTTAAATAAAGATAGTAAATTTTTTCTTTACTTTTACGATTAATTAATATCGGCTTATATAAAAATGTGTGTTTTTTAAGGATAAATCCGGTATGAAAATATTAAGCATATCAACTATGTTCCCCAGCAAAGCGCAGCCGTTCCATGCGGTATTTGTGAAAAACAGGCTCGCAAGAGTAGCTAAATTGTGCGACCTTAAAGTTATCGCGCCTATCGCGTATTTCCCGTTCTCGGGTTTTATAAAAAAATATGCCGAGCGGAAAAATATCCCCAAATATGATATTATTGAGGGTATGGAAATATTTTATCCCCGATTTTTATCCATCCCGAAATTTTTCAAACCCCTTGACGGTATTTTTCTTTTTTTAAGCTGTTATTTTTTCATCAAAAAAAATCTAAAAAATTTTTCTTTCGATTTAATAGACGCGCATCTGGCGTTTCCCGACGGATACGCAGCAATATTATTAAAAAAATGTTTCAATAAACCTGTTACTATCACATTGCGCGGACACGACATTAACGACCTTCCGCAATACCCCGTAAGGTTCAGGCAAGTAAAATACGCTTTAAAAAACGCCGATCGAGTATTCAGCGTAGCTAAGGCGCTGCAGAATGAAGCCATATCATTCGGCATAGATAGAACTAAATTTTTTGTGCGCTCAAACGGAGTCGACTCAACCCTTTTTAAACCTCAAGACAAAATACCGCTCCGCAAAAAACTGAATTTGCCTTTGGATAAAAAAATAATCGTATCCGTGGGGCATCTTGTGAAACGCAAAGGGTTTCATATAATTATTCAGGCGGTTAAAAAAATCGTGGATAAAAAAACAAAAGATGTTTTCTTGGTTATCGTAGGCGGTGCCGGCGAGGAAGGAGATTTTTCTAATAAGTTAAAAAATCTAATTGCTGAACTGCGGTTAGAAAAATATGTTTATATGGCGGGAGCTCAGCTAAACAATGTTTTGCCTGAATGGTATGCTGCGGCTGACATATCTTGCCTTGCAAGCTCAAAAGAGGGATGGGCTAATGTGCTGCTTGAATCGCTTGCCTGCGGTGTGCCTGTGGTGGGAACTAATGTTTGGGGCACTCCAGAAGTCATTTGCAGTGAGGATTACGGCATTTTAACGCAACGCTGCCCAGATAAATTGGCAGCAGACCTTTTTACCGCCTTAAATAAAAAATGGGATAAACAAAAAATTATCGATTACGCTAAAAAACATTCGTGGGACAAGCTATCTGAAAAATTATATAATGATTTTAATGAATTAATCTCTATCGACACCAAATAAATAATAAAGGATACATCAGGCGATATGAAAAAAATTCACGTAATGCAAGTGCTCCATACCCTTGAAATCGGCGGGGCGGAAAAATTAGCTTACGATATATCCAAAAATTTTGATCCTGATTTTAAATTTTCGTTTTTTTGTTTAGACGGTCTCGGGTATTTGAGCGGAGCCATCCGTAAAAAAGGCGGCAATACATACTGTTTCGGCAGAAAAGACGGACTGGATTTTTCGCTGATAAAAAATTTCGCGAAACTGCTTACGGATAAAAAAGTGGATATTGTTCACGCTCACCAATATACTCCGTATTTTTATTCTGTGCTCGCGTCTTTTTTCAGTAAACGCAAACCAGCCGTAATATTTACCGAACACGGCAGGCACCAGCCGGATAAGGTACGCCCGAAACGGGTGGTTTTTAATAAAATTTTGCAGTTTTTCACAAACAAATATACAGGTGTAGCTAAATTCAGCAAAGACAGCCTTGTTCAATTCGAAAAAATATCGAAAAAAAGAATAGAAGTAATATACAACGGTATTGATCTTGAAAAATTTCCCGAAAAATTTTCTAAATCAGAGATTCGAAAAAAACTCGGGTTTAATTTAAACGATAAATTAATCGGCATAATCGCCCGTCTTGATCCGATTAAAGACCATAAATCTTTAATTGAGGCGGTATCAATAATCAAAGATAAATTTTCTAATTGCAAACTGCTTATTGTAGGCGACGGTCCAATGCGGGAACATCTTGAAAAACAAACCGAAAAATTAAATCTTAAAAAAAACATTGTCTTTCTGGGAATGAGAACCGATGTGCCCGATATTTTAATGGCATTGGATATTTTTGTACTGCCGTCCATAATGGAAGCCGCTTCAGTTACTTTGCTTGAGGCGATGAGCGCGTCATTGCCTGTAATCGCGTCTAATGCAGGGGGCAACAAAGAAATCGTTGTTGACGGTGTAACGGGAATTTTAGTCGAGCCTCAAAATCCGGATCAAATAGCCGGAGCTTTAGAACGGTTGTTTACCGATAAGACATCCGCTGAAAATATGGGGTTAGCAGGCAGGCAAAGAGTTGAACAAAATTTTACTTTTGATAAAATGATAGAACAATATAAAAACCTTTATTTGGAGAGTTTAAAAAAGTAATGAAGTTTTTCTTTAAAAATTTATTCAATTTTATCTGTATTATTTTCGTATTTCCGGCGTTTATATTATATAAACTGTTATCTGTTTTTTTTGATTCCGAACAAACCTTTCAGGGAATGAGTCAATTTTTCTCTCTCTTGCCCGGTTTAATAGGAAACTATTTAAGGCGGGCGTTTTATTTTTTATCTTTAAAAAAATGTTCACTTGACTGCTGTATAAGTTTCGGCACAATATTTTCAAGTCCGTTATGCGAAATCGGCAATGAGGTTTATATAGGCACATACTGCACTATCGCAGATGTAACATTAGGAGATGACGTTCTGTTAGGCAGCAATGTGGACATCATAAACGGCACGAAACAACATTATATAGACAAATTAGACATTCCAATCAAAGAACAAGGCGGGGAATTTCCTAAAATATCCATTGGTGAAGATACTTGGATAGGAAACGGGGCGGTAGTTATGTGTAATATCGGCAGAAAATGCGTTATCGGCGCTCATGCTGTAGTCAATAAAGAAATTTCAGATTATTGCATCGCAGTGGGTAATCCCGCTAAAACAGTTAAAAAAAGGATATGATTTTTTATGTGTGGTATAGCCGGCATTTTTCATCTTGATAAAAAACCTGTTGCCGAACAAATCCTAAAAATTATGAACAGGACAATGACGCATAGAGGTCCTGACGCTGAAGATTATCATATAGACCGTTACTTAGGTATCGCACACAGGCGGTTAAGCATTATAGATTTAAACGGAGGCAAACAGCCCCTGTGTAACGAAGACGGTTCCGTATGGATAGCTTTTAACGGGGAAATTTACAATTTTCTTGAACTTAAATCATTGTTGGAATCTAAAGGGCATAAATTCGTTACTAAATCGGATACAGAAGTCATTGTTCATCTTTATGAGCAATACGGCGAAAAATCAGTCGGGATGCTGCAGGGTATGTTCGCTTATTCCATTTGGGATAAAACCAAACAAAAACTTTTCATCGCAAGAGACAGAATAGGCATAAAACCACTTTACTATTATTTTGACGGCAAAACATTTCTGTTCGGATCGGAAATAAAGCCTATTTTAAAATACGGCAGTTTTATCCCTAAAAATTTAGATTATACAGCCATTTATGATTACCTGACTTTCGGGTTCATCCCTGCCCCGAAATCGATTTTTTCCAACATAAAAAAACTTGAGCCGGCCCATACTTTATCAATAGACATAATATCTCAAAAAATCACGATAAAAAAATACTGGGATTTATCGTTCGCGAACCAAATAAAATGGCAAGAAAACAAGTTAAAAGAAGCTATTATAGGAAATTTAAAATCTACGGTAAAATCGCATCTGATAAGCGATGTCCCTCTGGGGGCGTTTTTAAGCGGAGGTATTGATTCAAGCGCGGTAGTGGCTGTTATGTCGGGACTTATCAACGAACCGATAAAAACCTGTTCTATCGGTTTTGACAACAACCGCGTTTCAGAACTGCCTTACGCTAAAGAAGTAGCTGAACTGTTTAAAACAAACCATTACGAGCACATTGTAACGCCGGACGGAATAAATATTTTAGATAAACTGCTTTATCATTACGATGAACCGTTCGCCGATACATCGGCACTGCCGAGTTTTTATTTATCGAAAATCACACGGCAGAAAGTTACTGTGGCGTTATCGGGCGACGGCGGGGACGAAAATTTTGCGGGATACAGAAGATATTTATTTGATTACGCTGAAAACAAAATAAGGTCTCTTATTCCCGGATTTATTCGTAATCCGTTATTTCGTACTCTCGGATTTCTATATCCGAAAGCCGATTGGCTGCCACAGGTATTCAGGGCGAAAACAACTTTTCAAAATATTGCTAAATCACCCTTTGATGCTTATTTTAATACCATATCCATATACCCTGAATTTTTCCTGAACAAAATTTTATCACCCGATTTTTTAAAAAAACTGGACGGCTATTCATCTAAAGATTTTATGAAATCCCATTACGATAACGCTGATTCAAAAAATTTTCTGGATAAAATTTTATATACGGAAATAAAAACTTTCCTGCCCGATGATTATCTTGTAAAAGTAGACAGGGCAAGCATGGCAAATTCTCTTGAAGTGCGTGTTCCCCTTCTTGACCATAAATTTATGGAGTTTACCGCCACTATAAAGCCTAACTTAAAATTGCGTAATTTTTCTTCAAAATATATTTTCAAAAAATCTCTTGAACCTATTTTGCCGGACTCGATTTTATACCGAAAAAAACAAGGTTTCGAATTACCTGTTGACGACTGGATAAAAAAAGACCTTAAAGATATTTTTTACGATAAAATTTTCAGCAAAAACTCATTTATATCGAATATAATACAAAAGGAATACCTCGAAAAAATCTGGAACGGGCACCAATCAGGCACAAAGTTATACGGCAACAATTTATGGCTTATTTTCCTGCTTGAGGCATGGCACGATAAATATTGCCGGGACTGATTATCGCGATGAACCGCCGGCTGAATCGGGATTAATATTTATTTCCGGCTCAGCGCTGATAAACGGGATCATATGTGTTTTTATATCACTGAAAATAGTTCCTATGGTTTCGATTATTTTTCTGAAATCAGTATTCCTGACATGAGCCCATCTCATATCTTTCATACCTTCTTGCGGTGTTCGTAGATTATACAAAATGGGCAACTTAAACCCATCATCTTTTGAGCCTGCGGCATTAACTCTCAGCCACGCTTCGCCTGTGGGCATTACATCGCTGATATAATTAATGCCTATTTGGGCATTATCAAAAACCTTTGTTGTTATTTTTCTGCCCATTTCAGTATTTCCTATTGTCGCGTCAGGCACAACTTCCAACGCGTTAAGTATAGCGGAGAAAAAATTCTGACCTGCATCAAGCATACTTTGAGGCACCCCTAATACAACATCTTTTACTATTGCGTCAACAAAAATCTTCTTGCCGGCATGACCGATTTTTTCTAAAAATGATCCTTGCTGTTCTTGCGCACCTTTTTCTTTTCCTATCCCAAGAGCATCAAAACAGTTGCCGATAAAATTTTCTATATGTTTGGTTAAACCAATTTTTCGGGCTTTTTGGATTTTACCTTCGGCATCTATATAATGGTAGTCATCTCCGTTGAGCAACGATTTAAATACGCCTTTAACATCGTCCACCGCGTCTTTAATGTCTTTCCCTACGCGTTTATTAAAATCGGAATGGTCGTAGTCAGGGTTATAAGTCATATTGCCGTTTTCATATTCATAAAAATCGCCGCCCGGATTTTTTAGCAATTGATCTTGAGCGTACATTTTCATTTGTTTTATGATGCTGGGCGGTTCCTGTAAATACCCCTTGTTTTTTAATTGTGATTTCGGAACCATTTTTTTTGAATTATAATGTTTCATCCTTCTATATTCAGCAACTGATTTGGCTTTGTATCCAGACTTGCGGTATTGCGGCGGCAAAACATTAATGTTTGATTTCATCGGGCTGATTATTTTCTGCCGGTGCTGTTGTCTTTGCATCTTGGATTTTTGTTCAATAATCTGTGAATTTTCTTCTTGATACTGTTGCTGCTGCTGGACTTGTTTTAGATTATCCTGAAAATTAACGCCTTGCATATTAATTTTATCAATTTGTTTAGGCACTCTAAGCTGCCATTGGTACAAGTTAGGCGCGCTTGAAGATGGATTTATCGCTTCGCTCATATAAATACCTCCCGTTAGTAGGGCTAAATTTTCTCAATCCGGCATTTATTCTGCATAAACCGTTCCATAATATAAATTAAGTTTTTATGTAAAAATATGTTTGAATTATATACATT
>JAGGZS010000051.1 GCA_021161885.1 bacterium | reverse complement strand
GGATTACATGGAATTTGATGACATAATAAAAAAACGAATCATGGAACTTGAAGAACTTCTAAAAAAAATGGTTGAAAATTCTGAAAAATTTTCCGAAATTAAAGAATTTTTATCCAATAAAGGATATAATACCATATTATGCCTTATGACCCTAATTTATCATCCCGACGAATATAACAATTTCTATGATATGTTGGAAGATGAATATTTTGAAGAAGAAATAGACGAAAAACTTGAAAAAGATTTTTATACTATCGTCTGCGAAGACGACAGGCAATTTCTGAAAAAAGTTCAAGATAAATTCAATTATTAACCGTTGCAATTAGATTTCATCACCTTTTTTTTTAACATAGACGCACAACAAGGAGGGGAAATTGCAGGACTTATTCAAAACACCTTTGAATCTGCTTAACGCCATAAAAAAAATTAATTCCCTGTTAATAAGCCGTAATACTTTTGAACATACCGCGCATTGTCTTATAAATATTTTACGCCATAAACTTCAATCACAATGTGCGGCTCTAATTATAATAGACCCGGATACGGAATATTTAAAAATTAAAGCCGCTTACGGTCTAAGCCAAGGATTTATGAACCGGTACCAAAGACTGATCGGCACACAAATGCTCGGCAAAATAATATTAGGCGGCGAAAATATTATTATCAATAACTTCGAGAAAAATACAGACGATTACAACGACCTTAAACTCGAAAACGATTTCCATAGCGTTATCGCATCAAGAATCTACGCGTTCGGCAAAGCTAGAGGCTGTGTTTTATGCCAACGAACCACTGCCGATAATTATATAAACCAAGACCTGCTCTTCATTGAAATTATATCTCAGGCTCTTGCCATAGCCATAAGACATGAAGAGCTTATTCTGGAGAACAAAGATCTAACCGTTATCGATAAAGAAACAAGCGTATATAAATTTAATTTTTTCTGCGAACGCTTGATTGAGGAAATAAAAAGGTCAAAAAAACATAACGAAAAAACTACTGTTTTACTTATCGATATCGACCAATTCAAAGCGTTTCGCAAATCATACGGATTAGATAGTTCAAAAAAACTGCTGCTCAAATTAATTGATATCACAAAAAAACATATATCAGGTTTAGATATCATAGGCAGATACGGACAAGACCAAATAGTGGTCGCCATGCTTGATGCCGATGAGGATGATGCCGCATCAACAGCCGAGTTAATACGCAAAGATATGAACAACCTGAACTTTTATCGCCCGTCCAACTCTGTTTCTATAGGGGTTTATACCTGTGAACAAAAGGACACACTTAACTACAATGTTATAGCCGACCGCCTCGGCATTACCATCTTTCACGCTCATTACAATAACGGTAACCGGGTTTGTCGATGGAGTAAGTGTATGTATGGTTTTCCAAAATGACATAAAAAAATTCGATAGACTTATTGAACTCGGATTCCTTTATGAAGCAAAAAAATTTTTCTCTAATTTACTTATGGACACTACGGACCCGATTATTGAGCGCATATGTGAAAACCGGCTTAATTCCATAAGAAAAAAAATGAATTCCGTAAAAAATTGCTGTCTTTTAAATATAGATTCCATAAATGAAGACAGCGGTTTTATTGTCTGCAGTATGAAAATAAGCTATAATCTGCCTTATATTAAAGACATAATACACGACATTTTCTCAAATTCGCATAAAAAAAATTATCCTGATACATCAAAAATATCCATATTCCAACCTGCTACCCAGACAACATATATTGAATTAAGCGGATGCGCTGTTGACAACAGGTGTGATTGGTGTTTTTTGTTCAGAAAAAACCTTCTTTATTATATCGGCAAGAAAAAAATATTACGAATAGGACATTGCCCTATCGGGAAAGAAATAAGCTGATTGTTTTTATTATACCTTTTCCTCTAAAACTACTCCGATTTTATTGAGCAATTTTTCAAGTTCAAAAGGCTTAAAAATAATTCCCTGTACCTCGGCTTCTTTAAAGCCTCTTTTCGTAAATGCTTGTGTCGTACCGCAAAGAATGATTATTTTTATTTCAGGATCAATATTACGCAGAATTTTTATTGTTTCAAATCCGTCTATACCCGGCATCATAATATCCATAAGCACGAGATCAAAATGACCGCTTTTAAAAAGGTTTATCGCGGTTTCCCCATCTTCAGCGGCAACTAAATTATAACCTTCAGACCCAAGTATATCACACAATGCCCGCCTTAAATAATCTTCATCATCGACAACAAGTATTGTCGCCGTTTTAGGCGGACATTGATTTAGTATTGAAGGCGGTCCCTGTAGTTTTCTTTTATTCGCCTGAATTGGCGAAGTAAATGTTACCGGCTGATCTTTTTTGGGAAGACATATAGAAAAACTGGTTCCCACGTTCTCTTCACTGTCCACCTCCAATGTTCCCTGATGTCCCTCAATAATACCCCGGGAAACCGATAAACCAAGCCCTGTGCCTCTAATATTACTATTACCTTTTAAACCCTTAGTAGTAAAAAACGGCTCAAAAATTTTTGAAAGATTATCTTTACTTATGCCTGCTCCGTTATCGCTAACAGTGATTTTAATATTACTTTTTAAATCCAAAGTTGTTATAACAATTTTAGCCCCTGACTTTTTTCTTTGCAGCACATGCTTAGCATTAACGAGAAGATTCAATAATACCTGTTCAATCTGACCAATATCTATAATAATCGGATAAATATTTTTATCAAAATTCTTAACAACAATAATATTTGCTTTACGCATTTCATTTTCAATCAATAATAAGACTTCATCAATGACGCGGTGAATATCGGCTCGTTCCTTCATTGGCTGAATACGGCGGGAAAAACTCAAAAGACCTTTGGTAATAGTTTTTGCGCGTTTAGAAGATAACAATACAGCTTCAATAAGTTTCTCGGTATTTTTTTTTGTAAACTGGCTCTTCGCGAATTCCGCGTATGCCTGCATAATGCCTATAATATTATTAAATTCATGGGCTATACCGCTGGCCAATTCACCTACAACCGCCATTTTTTCAGAATGAATAAGTTTTTTATTAACCTGTTTTATTTCCTCAAGAGCTACATTTATTTCTTGTGTACGTTCTCTAACCCGCCGTTCAAGCTGTTCGTTAAAATCTCTAATTTTTTCCTGATAAACTTTACGCTGTGTTATTTCCCTTGAGACACCGATGATTTCAACCACTTCCCCCATAGAATTACGTATGGGAGTGCCGGTTACAAGATGATATTTCCAATTTTCATTATTGTCTTTCAAACGATACTCAAAATTAAATATCTTTTCAGATTTTTGAAATAACCGCGTAAATTTTTCCTTAATGATAGCCAAATCATCGTCATGAATAAAATCAAGCAGACATTTTCCCAAACTTTCGTCTATGGAATGTCCCAGCATAATTTGCCATTGAGGGTTCAGGTAAGAAAACATATAGTTCATATCGCAGGTAAAGACAATTTCACCCATACGTTCTATAAGAAAACGGTATTTCTGTTCGGAATCATATATATATTTCACCGCTTCGCGAATATTATCGTGCGGATTAGACAAAAAACCGCGTGCGTTATCAGGATGACCCATAATATCTTTCATAATATTCTGAATAATCTGCTGGTCTTCGTATTCCATCAGATTATTTTTGAAAGTTATGTCATTAATATTTTTAACAAGAAACCGATACTTTTGCGCACAACCTACCATATCGGATATGTGTTCAAGCAGATCATTCCCAAATTGAGTAACAAAAGAGACCGATTCCCCTGAATTTGATTTTCTTTTTAGAAATAAATTATGTTCTGCCAATATTTGTAATTTGTTTTCAAGGCCCCTGTTAATTAATTCTTTTGTCTCTTCCTTCATAAGGGTTTTTTTCTCCTTAAAAAAAGGTTTTACATTATAACCCATTGATCATATAATAAGTGTTATGAATTTAAAAAGAACTGAGTTGAGAGCTCGAAATTAAGATAAATTAAGATTTATATTTATTTATATTTTTAAATATTACTTGTATACGCAGTTATCTCAATTTTTATACTATGATAATAACTTTTTAACCGCAAGTTTTTTTTATGATAAATGCAGCCTAACAAATTAAAGCCTAATATTGCGCTTAAAAAGCGTATTAACGTATTATACGAAGACAAATCAATCATTGTGATTGATAAATCTACGGGTATTCTATCACAGCCTGCAAAAAATTCTAACGACCAATCAGTTATTGAACTATTAAAATATTACCGCAAAGCGCAAAAACAAAAATTCACTTATTTAGGAATAGTGCATCGTATAGATAAAGAGACTTCAGGGTTAATGGTTATTGCAAAAACAAAAATCGCCCATAGAATTCTCCAGCAGCAGTTTACCTGCCATAAAGTCGCTAAAAGATATATTGCGGTAACCAAAGGTATCCCATGGAAAAACAGGTCTATGCTCAGCGGATACATAACAAGAAATAATTCAGGGAAACGAACTGTAGAAAAAACAGGGCGCAAAGGCAAAGAAGCTTTAACCAGATATAAGGTTATCGAATCTTTCAAAGAACACGCTGTTGTTGAGCTCGCCCCCGAAACCGGCAAGTCTCATCAAATCAGGCTTCAGCTGGCACATATTTGTTGTCCTGTAATGGGTGAATTTTTATACGGAAACAGTAAAAACAGAGTAGGCGGTTTTTCAAGATGCGCTCTTCATGCGGCAAAACTGTCTTTTCTTCACCCTGAAACAGCCAAACGCCAGGCATTCGAATCCCCTATTCCTCAAGACATACAAAATCTCATTGAAAAATTACGGTCAAAAAAAGATAAGTAATGATGTCAGATAGCTACACAAACCTTACAACAGCGGATTGGGAAAATAAAATTGAAAAAGGAATGAATCTGCTTGAGAAATGTTCTCTTTGCCCGAATAAATGCGGTATTAACAGGATAAAAACTAAAACGGGAATATGCGGTTCAGGTTTTTTCCCTGCAATATCTTCAGCGTTCGCCCATTTCGGAGAAGAACCGCCTATTTCAGGCACAAACGGTTCAGGCGCGATTTTTTTCTCAGGATGCCCTCTCAGCTGTGTATACTGCCAGAATTATCCTATCAGCCAGCAGAATGTCGGGACAGAAATACCGTTTACGGTTTTAGCCGAGCATATGATAAACCTTCAAAATCAAGGCTGCCATAATATAAATCTTGTTACCCCGACACATTTTGTCCCGCAAATTATTATCGCCTTAAAAGAGGCTTGCCAAAAAGGATTGAATATTCCCATCATTTATAATACGTCCTCATTTGAATCTCTGGAAACGATGGAACTGCTTGAAGGAATTGTTGATATTTATCTTGCCGATATGCGCTACGCAAAAGATGAATCCGCGATAAAATATTCCGCAATTAAAAATTATGCCGCTTCAGTGAGAACCTCAATAAAAATTATGGCAGGACAAGTAGGCGAACTAAAACTCGACAGCAACAAAATCGCCCAAAAAGGATTTATTATCAGGATTCTTTTGCTCCCAGGTTTAATTGAAGAAGCAAAAAGCAACATAGAATTTATCGCTCACGAATTACACTGTGCACCTTATATCAGCCTTATGAGCCAGTATTTCCCCGCGGGAAACGCCTCCAATTACCCTGAAATCAATAGGAGCATAACCAAAGACGAATTTAATGAAGCGTATTTTGCCATGCAGGATTTCGGACTTAATCTCGGATGGGTTCAGGAAATATAACATTATAATATTTTAATAATTTCCGAAAAATCTTTCCGTTTTTTATCTTCAGCAATAAACGGTTCTTCAGGATACCCAAGCACCACTAAGGATACGATCTGCATATTATCCGGCAAATCCAATAACTTTACTGTTTTTTCCACATCAAAAGAAGCTACCCAGCAGGAACCTATACCTTCAGCAGTGGCGGCGCTTATCATTTGCGTTAACGCGATTGCGGTATCTGTCCACGCATAATTCACATTATCGTATTTACGAACCCATGCCTGTTCTTTTACGGCGCATCCGACAACCACTGCCGGAGCAGGATAAAAACAATCTTTAAAAAAAACGTCATTGAACCTTTCACGCAAATCGTCTTTTATAATATAAAAAAACCAAGGCTGGCTGTTTACAGCGCTCGGCGCTATTCGTAAAGTCTCTAAAATTCTGCTTAATTTATCTTTCTCAATCTTTTTTCCTGAAAATTTTCTTACGCTTTTTCGTC
>JAGGZS010000290.1 GCA_021161885.1 bacterium | reverse complement strand
CTTCTATTAGTGTTTATATTAAAATTCTGCTAAAATCAACAATTTTATTTTATGATTTTTTTCAAAAAAGTTATGATTTTTTATTTTCAGGTAGTTTTGGTATGATCAAAATCTGGCCTTTGTGGATTGAACCGCCTTCAAAAAGCTGGAATTTATTTGTTTCTTTTAACAACCTGCTGTATCTTTCATCGCCATAAATTTTACGGGAGATAGACATAAGCGATTCGCCGGATTTGACAATATATTTTCGGAACAGGAAATCATTTGTTTCTTTTTTTTCGTAAAAACCCACATCCGTGAACAATGATAACTTATATGGACAATGAACAACACTCCCGCCTTTTAAATTATAAACCTGCCTTTTATAGTTACCCGTTATTGAGCTTGAGGTTATTCGCGTTTTTAATTTTTCTATCTCGCCGGCATATTCGCTAACGTCCCGATTGCGGTCATAAAGCTCCTGCTGGACAGCCGCTAATTCACGTTTTAAATTATCATTGAGTTTTTTAAGCTCAACGGTCTGTTCCTTAATTTTGAAAAATTTTTCAGGATTAATATTCTCATCCGCAACATTATTATTTTGAACAGCTTTATGGCGCGAGTATCTTCCATAAAGATCATTAAGCCAATTTTCAGCAAGTTTCTTCTTTTTAATATCCTCAGTTATGCTGATAAATTTTTCGTAATAAATTTTTGCCTTATGAGGATCATTCATCATTTCATCACATATCAGCGCAGAGTATAAATAGGCTTTATCGCTGTCAGGGGTTAAAAGCATAGCTTTTTCAAAACATGCCACTGCTTTTATATAACGCCCGCCGTGATATAATACAAGCCCTTTATCTATCAATGAATTATATGTGTTTTTAACTCTCTGGTCATCTTGCTTGCCGCATCCGGCGCAGGTTAAGACTAAACAAAACAAACTTATTATTAACGATAAAGGTCTCATTATAATCCTGAATATTTTTTCTTAAATTAAAAAATTTTTTTAGTTAAAATAAAATAGCGCGGCAAAACAAACTAAATAGGCTGATTAAGATATTTTTTTAAAATGTCGTCTATCTCGTCAAAACGATACGGTTTAGATATATACTCGGAAGCTCCAAGCCGTTTCATTTCACGCACGCTTTCATCGCGTTTATAAGCAGACATCATTATAATGGGGGTTTGTATCTTTAATACTTTCAGCCGCTCAAGTATATCTTTTCCGGTATGGGGCGACATTCTGTAATCAAGAAAGATCAAATCCGGCGTTGAAGCCTCAAGCCGGCTGAGCACCATAGATAAATCATGCGCCACAACAGATTCAATACCCACGGATTCAAAATAATTCTGAAGCATTAAAGCGACATTTACATCGTCATCTACTATTAATATATTTTTATTTACCATAATAATTTATCCGTACCTAATTTAAACAAGTGAGTTAACCGCGTCCACAAGACGCTGTATTTTAAAAGGTTTTGTCAAATACGCGCTTGCCCCTAATTCCATACCCCGTTTAATATCTTCTTCATCGTTAAGAGCGGAAATAAATATTACGGGAATATCTTTAGTCAGCGGATTTTTCTTAAAAACATCGCAAAACCAGTATCCCGAAAAAACAGGCATCATTATATCAAGAATTATTAGATGAATTTCCTGTTCCTGAAGAATTTCAATAGCTTTAACCCCGTCATATACGGATATAACTTTGTAGCCCGCTTCCTCAAGAGCCGTACTTATAAACTGGGCGATATCCTTATCGTCTTCAGTAATTAAAACCGTCTTCTTATCCATAATTGAGATTTCCCGTGATTGTATCCTTTTATATTTATTATATGAAATTTTTATCAAAACACAAACAGTTTTTTTAATTATACTACTTTTAGTTTTAAACTAAAGTAAATAATTTTATAATTCATCAGGCGCTATTAAACATCATACACAATAAATTGATGTTGTCAAGAAAGAGCCAAAATGTAATTTCATATTTTTCAGCTTAAAGCTAACACATTGATTATAAAAGGGTAATCACAACAATCATTTCTTTAACGCGTTAAAGAAATATCTATGTCAAATAAATTCGAGATAACGGATGCCAATTTATTAACCCATGTTCTTGAAAAAATCAAAATCCCTTTTTCCATATCACAGCGTCGCACATAATAAAAGGAAGTGTTTTTTTTGCCTACTATCTCTATAAAACTATTTTTTCCGTTTTTCGCGCTTATTTCAATTCTGATTATCGGGAAAGCGAATAAAGCGGTTTGAGCCGATTTCTCCGCGTTAGATATACGCATTCTATTTAAAACTTTATTCAGTTCGGCAATATCGTTTAAACTATACTCTTTATTATCATAAGTGTTTATCCACCGTGAACTGTCCTGCTGAGTTATCAGGTTTAAAAGTTTTTTGCCTTGCAACTCAATACGAATAGATAATATCTGCTCAATATCATTGTCAAAGACTGTATATTTAAGCCATTTTCTCAGAGGGTCCGCAACTGCCGTGTTAATGTACGGCGCGCATAATATACACGAATCAGCGCCGTTAAGCAGAATATAAGATGACTGATAATCGCCGCCTGCTTTTTTCACAGAAAAAGAAATACTCCCGCCGCCCATTTCAATTAAGACATCAGAGCCTTTTCTGGCGCGCATTCTTTCTATGTCAGCACCCTCTGTGCCGGCAGTATTTACATATTTTAACGACGCGATAAGTTGTAAGAATGAACCGATTTTCTTATAATCCGCAAAAAACAACATATCCGTTGACTTAACAAACCAGTTTTTATCGATCCCTTTAAAAATTTCTATATTATTATCATCATATTGATGAATTTTAATCCGCGTAACCCCGTACGGATTAAAATCAGGGAAAACAGGTTTACCTTCCTTTTTTCCGCAGCCTGACGCGAAAAAACAAAGCAGCGCAGCCAAAACAAAAGACAGTAAACGGTTCACAAAATGAAATTAACCTTAATGATTATGTTTTAACCAAAACATTTATTTAAGGGACATATTTTCATAAATAATTTTTTCGCGGCGGCGCAGATAAAAAATCGCGAACCCTATTATAACAAGCAAAACAGAGCCGCCAAAAACATTTATGAATTTAATCCCTGATTTAGCGGCATCGGATAAATCCTTAATAGGATATTCTTCTACTGAACGGCTTCGAATACCAATTAAAGCATCGCCTTGAGCCATCCAGTCTACCGCATTCATAAAGAAAACCCCGTTGCCCGAAAACCGCCTTAAAGAATCCATAGTTATAAAATAAGACGATCCCATTACGAAAATCTGTGTTTGAGGACTTTGCGCGATGATTTTCCTGTCGGAATCATCCGGTGGCGGCGGAGCGTTCGGGTCGGACTGTTCGCTTTTTTCAACAGCCGGTATTTCTTTGCCTTCAAACATACTTTTAAATTTATCGGTAACTATTACCGCCAGATCAAACTGTTTTTCCTGATCAGGCGGCACGTTAAACTGCTGTTTAGGATTAAGGTTAAACCGCCCTTTTGTTTCCCACGCGAACTCGCTCGATTTAATAAGCCTTGTTATCTTAGCGTCTGCAAGTTTACCGCTGTCAATATTAACCGAACTTATCCAAGGCAATGTCAACGACTGCAAACCGCGCGTAATAGGGTTATCCTTATCAAAATTGGTCTTAACAGCTTTAACAAAATAAGGATAATTAACCGTAGTTACATACTGAATACGGTTATCGGGCGATTCGCTGTAAGTTAATTTGTCCATATACCTGTCTAAAACCAAATTAGTGTTCACCCTAATTCCGTAATTAGCGAGCAATTCGCTAAAATTATTCTTACGGGCAGTAGCCATCAAACCGCGTTTGAAATCTATATTAATTGTATCGAAAAGCACAACCAGTTTACCGCCGCGCATAACAAACTGATCTATTTCAAAAAGGTCTCTTTTAGAAAAATCTTTTTTAGGTCCGGCTATTATAAGAAGTTTTACATCTTCGGGTATAGGCAGTCCGTTTTTCAAATCGACCATTACAGTATCGTACTGCTGGTCTAGAACACCTCTTATAAACGAGAACTCATCGGAAAAATCACGTTCACCTTGACCGGTCAGCAAACCTATTTTAATAATTTCGTTTCTTGTTACTTTTCTTATAGCGGAGGTTAAATCGTATTCAAGGTTATCTATATGCTGAACGATTGGCAGAACTTCCGTTTTATCGGCATAAAAAATACCTATACCGAGATACCCGTTTTTCACTTCGATATTATCTTTTTCCCTGAACGTCATCTGCACCTGCGGGATACCGATACTGCGAACCTGCTGTTCAAGTTTAGGGTCAGAAGCAGGATCAATACGTTTAATAACAATTTTACCTTTTGAGTAAGCCCTGTACTCATCAAGCATATCTTTTACACGCCGTTCCTGTATAGCCATAACAGGCGGCAGATTTTTAGAAAAAAACAGTTTAATCGTAACTATATCGTCCAATCCTGCCAGAATTTTTTTTGTCGCCGGCGATACAGTATACTGCTTATTTTTGGTTAAATCGAGCCTGCAGAATTTTTTCTGGGATATCCCGTTTATTATTACAAGCACGCCGAATAATATTAAAACCGATATCACGGTTTGTGTAGTTAATTGAACTTTTCTTTTTCGCATTATTTATCCCCTCCTACCATTTTCTGCTTTCGACTGACTTTACGTTTAAAAAAAGAAAAAACAGTATAAATGACGCATAGTAAACAAGATCGCGTGAATCAATCACCCCGCGGGTAATGCTCATGAAATGTGAACCGAACCCGAGGTACTCAAAAATCGGCACAAAAAAATCCGGTATAGCGTAAAGCACCAGATTTTCGCCTATGATCAAAAAAACAAAAGCTACCAGCAACGATAAAATAAACGCCACTATCTGATTTTCAGTCAATGACGATATAAACAGCCCCAAAGCGATAAGAGCGGTTCCCATAAACAAAACACCAAGGTAACCTCCTATGATAGGGCCCCAGTCCGGAGCGCCGGTATAAGCTATCGTGAAAGGCACAGTCAAGGTAAGCGCCAAACAAACCGCAAGGAAGAAAAAACAGGCTAAAAATTTACCAATAACCAGTTCAAAATCTTTAACCGGCAAAGTAACGAGAAGTTCCATAGTGCCTAATTTTTTTTCTTCCGACCAAACCCTCATAGTTACAGCGGGGATAAAAAACAAAAATATCCACGGCATCTGACCGATATAAACCCGCATACTCGCTTCTTTCGCCATAAAATACGTATTGAAAAATAACCAGTTGCTTACAATAAGAAAAATCGTAATCAACACGTAAGGTACCGGCGAAACAAAATAGCTTTTAAATTCTCTTTTAAGAATGGCAAAAATCACACTCATTTTGATATCTCCATACTTTATTGTCCGGTAGTTGTTAATTTTATAAAAATATCCTCAAGACTTAAAGATTCGCTGTAAAGCTCGCTTAAAACCCATCCTTTATCCACAGCTATTTTAAAAATCAGTTCCTCTACATCTTGCTGATCTTTTTTGACAGTTATTTTATACCTGTTTTTTGTACTCGTAAGTTTTGAAACAAGATTAAACGACCGCACAAAATCTAAAGATTTCAAACTGTCCTCAACCTTTTTTGAATCAGCTGTTATAGTTGTATAAACGATAGAATCGCCCTCGGCTTTTTCCTGAAGTTCCTCTGTTGTGCCCGAAGCGGCAAGCACTCCGTCATTAATAATAATCACCCTGTCGCACGTAGCGGATACCTCCGGCAAAATATGCGTGCTTAAAATAATCGTTTTTTTCTTGGCAAGATTTTTAATCAACTGGCGTATTTCTATAATTTGTTTCGGGTCAAGCCCGGAAGTAGGTTCGTCAAGCACCAGTATATCCGGATCATGTATCATTGCCTGAGCAAGCCCCACGCGCTGTTTGAATCCTTTAGACAACTCGCCTATATCTTTTTTCAACACCGACCGCAATCCGCAGGTATCAATAATAGACTTTATTCGGTCCGCAACCTGAAATTTCGGTATTTTTCTTATCTCAGATATAAATTTAAGATAATCCTCAACCATAATATCTGTGTAAAGCGGTGTATTCTCAGGCAGGTATCCGATTCTTTTACGCACCTCAAGAGAATTTTCCGCCACATCAAACCCAGCCACGCTCACCGTACCGAATGTGGCGGGCATAAAACAGGTTATGATTTTCATTGTGGTTGTTTTGCCTGCGCCGTTCGGCCCTAAAAAACCGAGAACCTCTCCTTGGTTTACCGTGAAAGATACATCCTTAACGGCTACTGTGTGTCCATAATGTTTTGTGAGATTCTTAACTTCAATCATCACGCATCTCCCTAACTTTTTTTAACTTTTTAGACTATTGAACTAAAATACATAAAGAGAACGATTTTTTAAACCTTAATATTTAATCACTACTTTATTATTTGTAAAGAAAAATTTTTCTATCTTAATTATATTTATACATTCATAAACATTAATTTGTGTTGTCGGGTTAAAAACAGTTTTTATTTTATTTTGGTTCATTATTATAAAAAAATGTTCATATAAAAATGTTTTTAAAGAAAAAAATTTTTCTCTTTAGGCGATTTTTAAACAATATATCAGGAAGAACCATTATGCCAATAACAGGCAATGTATGAAAACTATTTATTTGAATATCCCCTCTAATAAGACGATCTGTCCAGCGACCTGTACTGGATAGCTTCAAGCAGATGATTTGTCTGGATATTATCCGAACTTTCTATATCCGCTATGGTGCGGGCAACCTTGAGTATCCGATGATACGCCCGCGCGCTTAACCCGAGCTTATCCATAGCGCTATTCAGCGCAGACCGGCTTTCATTAGACAACTTACAGTGATTTTTAATAGATGCCGCAGTCATTTGAGCGTTACAGAAATTTTTAGATTTTTTAAACCGGCTATGCTGTATTGATCTTGCCTTAACCACTCGATCCCTGATACTTTTTGACCGTTCACCGCCTTTTCTCATAGACAAATCACGGTGGTCCACAGGAGCAACTTCAAGATGTATATCAATCCTGTCCATAAGCGGACCGGATATTTTCGACATATACTTTTTTATCTGATTAGGTGTGCACTGGCAATGTTTGCGCGGATCGTTATAATGACCGCACGGACACGGATTAGTCGCAGCGAAAAGCATAAACCTCGCGGGAAACTTTACCGACCCCGCAGCTCGCGATATGGTAACTTCACCGTCTTCAAGCGGCTGTCTCAATACTTCAAGCACATGCCTGTTGAATTCTGCAAGTTCATCAAGAAAAAGCACACCGTTATGCGCTAACGATACCTCGCCCGGCCTGGGAAACGTGCCGCCCCCAATTAATCCAGAGTCGGATATAGTATGATGAGGCGACCTGAACGGCCGGTTAGACACCAACGATTTATGAGAACCGATTAACCCCAAAATACTGTGGATTTTTGTAGTCTGCAAAGATTCCTCAATGGTCATAGGCGGTAAAATAGTCGGGATTCGTCTGGCGAGCATGGTTTTACCTGATCCCGGAGGACCTATCATAATCACGTTATGACCGCCCGCGGCAGCAACCTCAAGCGCTCTTTTCGTGTAACCTTGCCCGTGGACATCGGAAAAATCAACGGCATCTAAAAACGGGTCATTAAAAACGGTTTGTAAATCTAACTTATACGGCTCAATACTTTTTTCACCGTTAATATGCGATAATGTTTCCTGCAGATTTTTTACGGGATAAACATTAACCCCTTCAACAACAGCGGCTTCACGGCAATTTTCGTACGGCACGATAATTCCTTTTTTGCCGTTGGATTTAGCGTAAACCGCCATAGGCAGAATCCCTTTGACAGGGCGTACCTTACCGTCAAGAGCAAGTTCCCCGCAAATATAATAATCGCCGATCTTTTCGGGATCAAGCTGGCTGCTCGCCGCAAGGATACCCAGCGCGATAGGCAAATCAAAGCCCGGCCCTTCTTTTTTTGTATCCGCGGGAGCAAGATTTATCGTAACCCTTTTTACAGGATGCTTAAACCCGCAATTTAAAATCGCCGATCTTACCCGCTCTTTGCTTTCACGCACAGCCGCGTCAGGCAACCCGACAACTATCACAGCCGGAAGACCTCTTGTTACATCTATTTCTATCTCCACCGGATAAGCGTCTATCCCAAACAAAGATGTAGAATACACTTTCGCTAACATTTATAGTTCCCTTTGTATATCTACAAAAATAATATACAGAAAAAATTTTGTCAAATAATTTCTGTCGCTGAATTTTTTTTATAACGCGTTCAACCTACTTTATTATAAGATATTACAAATAGTTGTCATTTAGTTGATTAAATTTTAGATATAAACAAAAAAATATATTTATGTGTAAAAAAACAGCAAGAAAGTTTTTCTGGATATAAACAAATTGATTATAATACGGTTAGATATAAATATAGTTGCCCGTTATTAACAGATACCAAACAACCTCTGCTGTATGCGTTGTATACTTAAGCGACTATCCTTAAAAAAAAAATTTTGCATAAAGATTGACATTCTCAAAAAAATATGTTAGATATATTAATGTAGATTTATTTTTTATTCCCAAAATAAATTCCAAGAGATTTAGGAGGACAAGAAATGAAAAAAGTTGCAGCAGTATTGTTTTTATTGGCATTTGCGTGCGCGCCTGCCATGGCGCGAAGCATTCAGGGTGCGCCAAATGAAGTTCAAGACCCTTATTTTGAGGATATTCAAAACTCATGGTATGTTCAAGGCAACGCATGGTCTGTGTATTCCAACGCGCCTAATCTGCCCGGGTTTACTATGGACCCGGGAAGGTTGGCAGGGGACATGGTTTTTATGCGCACCATCGTGGACGATTATGACGGATTATGGGTTCCTGACTACAACAGCAAAGAGATAGACTTAACATTTTTCGCTCATATTGCCGGCGACGGGTATATTGATGTAACATTTGATTATTATGACGACGAGAATATACCCCGCCCGGAAAACGATCCTGCAATCTCCCCCCTGCCTGACGGATACGAATCGGGCGGCATACTTACAGCTTCAGACCCGGGAGTTTTTGAAATTCGTAACGATCTGCTTCGTCCCGACGAAAATTTACCGCCGGGGTTTGACCTTTATATGTTTCATGATGTTTGGGATCATCAACCGCGTTGGGTAAGCATTGAAATAACAGCCGGTATTGATCCTGCAAGCCAAAATGGCGGTGAAGCCCTTCTTACAGGTGTTGATTTTGAAGCGCAATGTGTGCCAGAGCCTGGCGCAATGCTTCTTTTCGGGTTCAGCGGAGTTTTATTTTTATACAAAAAAATTAAAAATCACCTTTCTTAGAACTCGTTAAATTATTAAAAAATAGACGGCTTTGTATTTTTGGAAAACGCAAAGCCGTTTTTTTATCAAAAAAATCGAAAAATAAGGGGG
>JAGGZS010000301.1 GCA_021161885.1 bacterium | reverse complement strand
GTAACATTTCCAAAGAACAAGCTGTTACGCTAAAGGAGTTTATTCGTTCCAGCAAACTTAAACCAGCCTCGATACGCATTGCTGTAGAACAATATTTTTCGCGATTTCAAGCTATTGCGTTTGAAGGCGCTCCTTATTTCCTAAAAAATTCTATCAAAAATCATTCTGCTATTGCGCATCTGACTTTATCTCTAGTTGCGCTCACAGCATATAAGTTAGGCAAACCGCACAAAAACCGTTGTTACTTATCTTTAACTGCCTAACACAAAAACTGTTAGTATTAGCTTTGCTTTTTCACGCCATTTATCTGCTTATTTTCAGTCGTTAAGACTTAATTTTTCAATAAAATTGAATCACATCAATAAAATCTTTATAAATCCGTCTTTTTATTTACTCCAAAAAAGCAAAACCCTTATTTTGCAGAATCCTTATTAATTATAAGTAAATTTCTCTTTATTGATATGAGGTTTAATATTAAAATATCATATATACTTGTTGTTTGTCAAGTTATGGCGTAAAAAAACCTGTGATTTCTACAAAGAAACCACACATAATCGTTATTAATTTTTTCTATTGCTTAATAATCCTAAAAAAACCTTGACTTTTTCGCTATTTGTTAAATAATATATTAGCATTTTTTTAACACTAAAACATTTTTCTATATTAATTTTTGAAGAGTTAAAGTGAACCGCCGAAAATATTTATTTTTGATGGCGACAGGTATTTTTTATTTTAGCAAAGTATATATATTAAACCGATATCAACTATAAAGAGTGCGCAGGAGGATAAATGAGAGGTCCTTTAAAAGTTTTTTCAGGTACTGCAAACCCTGAATTGTCTAAAAAAATAGCCGATTACTTAAATACGCCTTTAGGACAAGCTGATATATCGCGGTTTCCAGACGGGGAAATTTTTGTAAAAATTAAAGAGAACGTAAGAGGATGCGACGTATATATAATACAGCCCACTTGTAATTCAGCCAATGATAATTTGATGGAATTGCTGATAATGATTGACGCCTTAAAACGGGCGTCAGCCGAGCGCATTACCGCGGTAGTGCCGTATTACGGTTACGCGCGCCAAGACAGAAAAGATCAGCCGAGAGTTTCCATAACGGCAAAACTTGTGGCCAACATATTAACCGCTGCCGGCGCGAGCAGGATACTGGGCATGGATTTCCATGTTGACCAGATTCAAGGGTTCTTTGATATCCCTGTTGACCATCTTTACGCGGCTCCTGTTTTTGTGGAATATATAAAATCATTAAATATGGATAACCTGACTATCGTTTCTCCAGATACCGGAGGCATTAAAAGCGCGCGCGGCGTAGCTAAACAGCTTAACGCGTCCCTTGCGGCTATCGACAAACGGCGGGTTACCGGTAAAGACATAGAAGTGCTTAATATTATGGGTGAAGTAAAGGGCAGAAACCTGATTATTGTAGACGATATTGTCTCGACAGCAGGCTCGCTTGCGGAAGCGATAAAGGCGTTAAAAGAAAACGGCGCCCTTTCAATCAGCGCGGCTATAACCCATCCTGTGCTTGCCGGACCTGCTATTGCGCGGATTGAATCGTCTCCTATTGATGAACTTATTGTAACAGATACGATACCGTTATCCGAAGAAGCAAAAAAGTCATCAAGTAAAATAAAAGTTTTAAGCGTGTCAAACCTGTTAGGCGAAGCGATAAAGCGAATTAAAAACAATGAATCGGTCAGTTCGCTTTTCGAATAAATACAGAATAAAAAATAAATTGACTATAAGGAGGAAATTTTAATGGCGAATGTAGAACTTAAAGCTGAGTTAAGAGAAGAAAAAGGCTCCGGTTCTGTTAAGCGGTTACGCGCTTCAGGCTGGATTCCTGGCATTATTTACGGCAACAACAAAGATAATATAAACGTAAAAGTTAATAACCGTGATATAATTCATTTGCTTCATTCACTGACAAGTGAACATCCTTTAATTAAAATAAATGTGAAAAATAAAAAAAGTGATGTTCTTATAAAAAGTATACAATATCATCCTTACCGTAATGAAATTCTTCACTTAGACTTTCATCAGGTTGCTATGGATGAGCTGCTTACAACATCTGTAATCATTGAGGCGGCCGGTGAAAGCAAAGGCGTGCTTGCCGGCGGTGTTCTTGAACATACTGTTCGGGAACTTCAAATTCAATGTCTTCCTTCGGATATCCCCTCGCTGATAGAAGTGGATGTTACTGAACTTGAGATTGGCGGTTCTGTTTACATTTCCGATATTACACCTCCTAAAGGGGTAATATTTTTAGATGATCCGGGGCAGCCGGTTTTATCGGTTATCGCTCCTAAGGAAGAAGAAGTAACGGAAGAAGGTATAGAGGCCGCGATGGCAGAAGGCGCTGAAGAACCTGAATTAATACGTAAACGCGAAGGCGAGGAAGAAACTGAATAATATTTTTAAATATGGCTTGTAAAGAATTATATATTGTTGGGCTTGGCAATCCAGGGCCTGAATACATTTTTACCCGTCATAACGCGGGATTTATAATTTTAGATTTTTTAGAACGCGAATATTTCGGCAAATTCAAATATGGATTCAGCCGTTCTTTACGCAAAACTTCTATATCTATTGAAGGGCAATCGGTTACTTTAATAAAACCGCAAACCTTTATGAACAGAAGCGGTACAGTGCTTAAAAATCTGAATTTTGAAAAAAATGAAGCTGGTGAGATAACTAATTTACTGGTTGTTTTTGATGATTTACATTTGCCTCTCGGTTCATTAAGATACCGCGAACAAGGATCTGCCGGAGGGCATAACGGTGTTAAATCAATTATTTCTAATCTTGGGACTAATTGTTTTGACCGATTAAGGATAGGGATCTGTCCCGATAAACCGATCAATAATGTACATAATTTTGTTTTAGGGAATTTTACAAAAAACGAGCTGAATATATTATCGGATACATTAATAACGGCTTGTGAAAGCATTGGCGTCTATATCAAAGACGGTATATCGACGGCAATGAATTTGTTTAACAGTAAGGCGCAATAATTTTTTGCGTGCTCACTGCCCCTATTAACTAAGGGACCATTTAAACAGTAAGGAGATGAAGAAAGTGAAAACACAACTCTATGAAGGAATGTTCATTATCAATACTGGTAATGACGATGAATCATCCAGAAATGAAGTGCTTGAAGAAATCAGGACGGAATTGAAGCGGCAGGGCGGATCAATAGAGTCAATTCTGGAATTAGGTAAAAAATTTTTCACCTATCAAATAAAAAAACAAAAAGACGGTTATTATTACCTTATTTATATGAATCTTAACCCACAGACGATAACAAAACTTCTTGCAAGACTCAAACTAAACGGTAGCATTTTACGCCAGTTAATATTAAAAATTGATGAAATACCCAAACCGGAAGAACGCAAAATCAATCATAGGGAAAACAGTTATTCTTCTAAACCATCAGAACCTGCGGTTAATGAAGAAGAGACAAAGAAGCAGGAAGAAACCGATACTCCAGATACCCCTGAACCAGCGGAAATTGCTGAGGCGGAAGACACCCCTGAACCAGCGGTAGAACAGGAACCGGTTGAGACTACGGAAGTTTCAGTGGAAGAGATCGAGAAAAAAAACACCCCTGAGGTTTCCGCTGAATAATCATATTGGATAAAATAATTTTATATAAGGAGATATAAAAATGGCTATGAGACGAAGAAAAAAATTTATCCGCCGGAAAAAATGTAAATTTTGTATGGATAAAATTCAGCATATTGATTATAAAGGATATGAAAAGCTGAAAAGACATCTTACGGAACGCGGGAAAATTATTCCTCGCCGTATAACCGGTAACTGCGCTAAACATCAACGCCAACTCACGTTAGCTATAAAACGCGCCCGTTATATGGCTCTTTTACCGTATGTCGTAGAATAATTTAAGGCTAAGGAGATTTTAAAAAATGGAAATAATTCTTATAGAGGCTGTAAAAAAAATGGGCGTAGAAGGCGATGTTGTAACCGTTGCCGATGGATATGCACGCAATTTTCTAATTCCACAAGGGTTCGCTATACAAGCCAACAGTTCTAATCTTAAAAAAATTAACGATATTAAACGTCGCCAGCTAACTCGCGAAAAGAAAGAAGTGCAAGCGGCTCAAAAGCTCGCGGAAAAAATCACGACTCTTTCCTGCACAATACCTGTTCAAGTGGGTGAAGATGAAAAATTATTCGGTTCGGTAACCACTCAGGATATAGCTAAAACTCTTAGCAATGAAGGTATTGAGGTTGACAGGAGAAAAATACATCTTGACGAGCCCATAAAAGAGCTTGGTGTTTTTACAGTTGATATCAAGCTGCATCCTGAAGTAACTGCTGTAATAAAAGTCTGGGTTGTTAAAGAATAATTTTATCCGAGGTATCACTTGGAAACTACTCTTGAAAAAGTTCCTCCACAAAATATCGAAGCCGAAATGGCGGTTTTGGGGTCTATGCTGTTAAGTACGGACGCTGTGATTAAAGCGACCGAACTTATTACTGAGAAAGCATTTTATAAGGATGCGCATAAGGAAATTTTCAATACTATTGTGGAACTGTTCGACCGGTCCATACCGATTGATATGCTTACTTTGACAAACGAATTTAAAAAAAAAGGGCAACTCGATAAAATAGGCGGGGCCACATATATTGCCTCTGTTGTTAATTCAGTACCTTCAGCGGCACATATTGAAAACTATTTAAATATAGTTTTCGAAAAACAGATTATTCGTAATTTACTGAGAATCACAACAACTATTATTCAAGAATGCTATAAACCGGACGCTGAAGCGGAAGACCTTTTAGACCAGGCCGAAAAGTATATTTTTGAACTAAGCCAGTTAAAAGTTACGCGAGATTTTTCGGATGCGAAAGGAATTTTAAAGACAACTCTTGAATTACTTGATAAAGCTGTAACACATAAAAAACTCATAACAGGCACTCCAACAGGTTACGCTGATTTGGATAAAAAAACTTCAGGTCTGCAGCCTTCAGACTTAATAGTGATAGCAGGCCGTCCATCAATGGGTAAAACAGCTCTTGCTTTAAACATTGCTGAACACGCCGCTATTGAAGCGGACGCGCCTATTGCTATATTCAGCCTTGAGATGTCTAAAGAACAGTTAATACAGCGTATGCTTTGTTCTTTAGCCCGTGTTGACTACAGTAAAATAAGAAGCGGCTTTTTAGAACGTGAAGACTGGCCTACTATTGTGGAAGCGGCAAGCAGGTTGTCGGAAACGAAAATATTTATAGATGATACTCCCGCTATTTCGCTTATGGAATTAAGGGCGAAAGCAAGGCGGCTTAAAGCGTCAGATGATATACAGCTTGTTATAATCGACTATTTACAGCTTATGCAGGCGCATGGCAAACGAATTGAAAGCCGGCAACAGGAAATATCGGAAATATCACGGGCGTTAAAGGCGCTTGCCCGTGAACTTAGGGTACCGGTTATTGTGTTGTCCCAGCTTAACAGATCTGTGGAATCAAGAACAGACCACAGACCTATGTTATCGGATTTGCGCGAGTCAGGCGCTATTGAGCAGGATGCTGATGTTGTTATACTTATGGTTCGCCCTGAATATTATGACAAAACAGTAAGACCGGGTGAAGCGGACGTTATCATCGCTAAACAAAGAAACGGGCCTGTAGGCGACATTACCTTAACTTTTATAAACAAATTTGCCAGATTCGAAAATTTTGTTTCAAGAGACGACGACTAACAAATTAAATACGGAGATAATATAGAATTGATTAATTTTTTTAAGACTAAAATTATTTCGGCTCCATTATCTATTTTTATGGTTTTATCTCTTTTGACAGGAAATTTATATATCCTACCGGTATATGCCCAGAAAAATGAAGATGTTATACAAAAAATAAAAATTATCGGTTTAAAATCTTTAACCGAAGAATATGTAATCAATAAAATACGAAGCAGAGAAGGCAGATATTTTTATCCAAGCGTAGTAAAAGCAGACATCAAAGACCTTTATGCCACAGGTAACTTTTCTATGATTGACTTTGAAACAGAAAAACAAACCGACGGCATAACACTTACAATTACCCTTCAGGAAAAACCGATACTCACTGAAATTATTTTTGTCGGAAACAAAAAAATAAAAAAAAATGCCCTGAAAAAAGCTGTTAGCTCAAAAGTCGGCGATCCGGCAGATGAAGGAAAAATCAAGCAGGATATCCTCGCTATAACAAGCAAATATATAGAAAAAGGTTACCCGCAAGTAGAAGTTGACTACCGGTTAGATATTAAAGAAGATACTAACGAGGCGGCATTGAAAATAATTATAGATGAAGGACGCCAATTAAAAGTGAAGAAAATATCTTTTGAAGGCGTCAAAGCATTTAAACCTAAAATGCTGAAAAGAATAATGAAAACGAAAACAGAATCTATATGGCCTTTAAATGTTTTGCTGAAAACTGGAATCCTGAACGAGGAACAGTTTGCCGAAGATTTAAATCAGCTCCAAAATTTTTATCATTATAAAGGATATCTTGACGCAAAAATAAAAAATGTGAAACGAAATGTAACCCCTGAGAAAAATAAAATTGAACTTATCATTATAATTGAGGAAGGACCGACGTATCAGGTTGGCTCCATAGATATTTTAGGTAATACCCTTTTTCCGACAAAATCACTTGAGGAACTTGTTATTTCAAAACCCAATACTCTTTATTCACCGGAAAAATTAACAAAAGATACTCAGGCAATAAAAAAATTCTATATGAATCGAGGTTATATTGAAGTTCGAATTATAAATAAGGTTTTATTTAGCCCAAAATCAGAAAAAATGGATATTACGTTTTCTCTTGTTGAAGGATCACTTTATCACGTCAATAAAATTAATATTAAAGGAAACTATAAAACAAAAGACAAAGTTATCAGGCGGGAACTTTTAATTAATCCGGGTGAAATATTTAACGGGGAAAAAATAAAAATCAGCCAGAAAAGGTTAAGTAATTTAGGCTTTTTTGATAAAATTGATATATCTATCTCTGATGCGGACGATCCGGCAAAGAAGAATCTAACATTCAATGTTAATGAGAAAAAAACCGGCTCTCTTAGTTTCGGGGCAGGGTTCAGCTCGATAGATTCATTAGTAGGATTCGCTGAAATCAGCCAGTCCAATTTCGACTTATTTAATTTTAAAAATTTTCAGGGAGCCGGACAGAAATTCAGGATACGTTTTGAAGGCGGCAGTAAACGCGTAAATTTTCTATTGAGTTTTGTCGAACCCTATTTTCTTGATAAAAAACTTATGTTCGGATTCGATGCTTTTGTTGATAAAAACGATTATTTCAGCGACGATTACGATGAAGAACGCGTCGGAGTAAATTTCAGGCTCGGCAAATCAATAAGCATGTTTAATCGGGGGGAGGTAATACTAACATTAGAAAATATTGATATTAAGGTTGACCACGGCGCTTCACCGGAGCTTCAGAAAGAAAAAGGGAGTTACGACGTTGCGGCTGTATCATTTAAATTCACTCGCGATACGAGAGACAAGATAGTTTTTCCATCTAAAGGCGGTAAAACTGTAGCAGTCCTTAAATTATCCGGCGGAACTGAAAATTATGTAAGGTTTGATTTGACAAATTCACTATATTTTGCACCCTTCTCCATGTTTCCAAAGCATATACTGCATTTAAAAAACGGGTTAGGGTTTACAGGCTCTTTCAGCGGAGGCAGAGTACCTATTTTTGACAGGATGTTCTTAGGCGGTTCCAACACTGTCCGCGGGTTTGAGTATCGGGAAATCAGCCCTAAAGACGTATACGACGAACCTCTTGGAGCTAAACATATGTCCTTTTTCTCTTGTGAATATTTATTTCCTATAGTTGAAAGGGTTAAAGGCGCCCTATTTATTGACACAGGTAATGTAGCGGATAATTTAAGCGATATTTTATTCGACAGTAACGTAGGCGCCGGTTTTGGTGTAAGACTGAATTTACCAATTGGCCCTATAAAATTGGATTACGGATTCCCTATAATAACTAACGATTTAACAAAAGACGACGCTAAACCAAGATTTCACTTTAATATGGGCACATCATTTTAATAGTTATAAAAATCTAACGCATCAAAAAAGGAGAGTTGTTATGTCAAACATTTTTAAAAAATCTATCTTTGGTATTGCTTTAACTTTAATAATCGGGCTCAGTTCTTCACTTTTTGCCCAATCGGGTAAAATAGGCTTTGTAGATTTAGATGAAGTGGCAAAAAGATTTTACAAAACCCAAGTTTATCAGCTGCAAATTAAAGAAGAACTAAGTCAGGAAGAAACAAATTTTAAAGAAAAAGTTGATGAAATAAACAGAATAAAACAAGAAATGGAACTTTTATCCGATGACGCGAGAACGGAAAAACAAAAACTTCTTCAAGCAAAAATAGCCGAAGCTCAAGGCAGTAGAGATAGAACTAAAAGAGATTTCCAGCGCAAAGCCATCAATACCATGAATGAAATATTCGATGAAATTTATGTGGAAATTGAAAAACAAGGCAAAGCTGGCGGTTTCGACTATATTATTCGTAAACGTCTGGCAAGCCCTACATTAGATCAATTTATCATTCTTTACGGTAACGATAAATACGATTTAACGGAACAGATTATTGAGGCTTTAAACAAAGGGCATAAAGAAGAACTTGAGCAATTAAATAAAAAAACTGAAGCAGCTGAAGACCAAGAGATGGATAACGAAATGCCTAAAAGTCTTGAAACCGAATAAGGAAAAATAATGAGACAACAACGCACATTCAAGAAAAAAGCCGGTATTTCAGGTATAGGTGTTCATACCGGCAACAGGGTTGAACTTGTTTTTACCCCCGCTCCTCCTAATTGCGGTATTAAATTTATACGGGTTGATTTACCCGGCAAACCGGAAGTTCGCGCTGATATAAACAATGTTATTAGTTATCAGCGCGGAACTACTATAGGCGAAAACGGGGCCGACGTCCATACGGTTGAACATGTTTTAGCGGCTTTATCTGGTTTTGGAATAACAAACGCGATTATTGAAATCAATTCCAATGAACCGCCTGTTGATGACGGAAGTTCACTTTCGTTCATTAACCTGATAAAACAGGCTGGGGTTATTGACCAGCCGGAAAAAATTGATGTTTTTAAACCGCAGGAACCGATTTATGTAAGAGAAAACGAAGTAATTTTAGTTGTATTGCCTTATGATGGATTTAAAATTTCTTATACCGTTTCTTTTTCTCATCCGAAACTTAAAGATCAATATTTAAGCCTTGATATTACACAGGATTCATTCCTTAACGAAATAGCTTGTTCGCGAACTTTCTGTTTTTATAGCGACGTAGCGGCTCTTATGGATCAAGGGTTGATAAAAGGCGGTAGTCTTGACAACGCTGTAGTAATCGGCGATGACGCGATTTTTTCAAAAGAAAAATTAAGGTTTCATAACGAATTTGTACGCCATAAAATTCTTGATCTTATTGGAGATACATATTTACTCGGGTTACCGCTCAAATGCCATATCATAGCTATAAAATCAGGGCACGCGGCAAATTTAAAATTAACCCGGAAATTATATCAGGCATATATGAAAACAAAAAGCGACTGCCGGCTTCGAACTTAATTACGAAGCAAGGCTATACAACTAAGAAAAATAGGAGATTACATCATGGACGCAATTAATGGGGAAAATCAGCAGAAAAATCTAACTGATTTTGATGTCCAAAAAATTAGAGAAATATTACCGCACCGCTACCCTTTTCTTTTAGTGGATAGAATATTGGAAATGATCCCGGATAAAAGAATTGTGGGATTAAAAAATTTAACTATCAACGAAGCTTTTTTTCAGGGTCATTTCCCGTCTTTTCCGGTCATGCCGGGTGTGTTGATAGTTGAAGCTCTCGCACAGGTCGCGGGTGTGCTGATGCTGCAGAAACCTGAAAACATAGGTAAATTAGCTTTTTTTATGGGGATTGACGGCGTGAAATTCAGAAAACCGGTTGTACCGGGCGACCAGTTAATGCTTGAAGCCGATGTTATCCGTTGGAAAACCAGAACAGGCAAAGTTAAAGGTACGGCTAAAGTCGACGGAAAAGTGGTTTGCGAAGCTGTGCTTCTGTTTTCCATTATTGATCCCGACACAAAACAATCCAAAACCAATTGATAAAAAATAATACTATTTTTTAAAGAGGTCTTTTATATATGAAAATTCATAAAACCGCTGTCGTTCATCCGAACGCCCAAATTGGGCAGGGTGTTGAGATTGGTCCTTATTCGATAGTAGGTGAAAACGTTAAAATCGGAAAAAACACTGTAATATCCCCTCATGTGGTAATTGAGGGATGGACTGAAATCGGTGAAGGCAATAAAATTTTCCAGTTCGCTTCTATAGGCGCAATCTCTCAAGACTTAAAATATCACGGCGAGCAAGCATATCTCAAAATAGGAAACAACAATACCATAAGAGAATATGTAACGATGAACATAGGCACTGAAGGCGGAGGCGGAATTACTAAAATAGGCGATAATAACCTTTTTATGGTTGGCTCTCATATTGCGCATGACTGTATTTTTGGAAACAATATTATAGTAGCGAATTTAGGTACGCTTGCAGGACATATAACTGTTGGAGACAGGGCTATTATAGGCGGTGTTGTGGCTATTCACCAATTTTGTAAAATCGGTGAAATGGCTATTATAGGCGGATGCTCAAAAGTCGTTCAGGATATACCGCCTTTTATGATGGCAGACGGACATCCCGCCCTTGTTCGGGGAATAAATTTAATCGGACTGAAAAGAAAAGGTTTTGACAGGGAAACTATACTTAGAATAAAAAAGGCGCATAAAATTCTGTTCCGTTCAAAAATGAATACCTCAAAAGCAGTTGAAGATTTAAAAAATGAACTTGGTTCTTACGAAGAAATTAAATCTATTATTAATTTTATAGAACTATCTTCCCGAGGCATATCGAAATAGGAAACCGAACCAATTATGAATAGCAAACTGGGTATTATAGCCGGTGAAGGCAATCTGCCTTTTATTACAGCAAAGCAAGCCCGCGCGCAAGGTATTGACCAAATATACGCTGTTGCGTTCAAGGGGCAGACTGACCCGTCTTTATCAAATTATGTTGACGCAATTATATGGGTCGGGCTTGGGCAGTTAGCTAAATTAATAGATTTTTTTACTAAAAACGATGTTAAACAAGCTGTGTTTATCGGTAAAATAGCCCATAATCTTGTGCTTTCTAACCTGAAATTAGATTTAAAAATGCTCAGCCTCGCAGCTAAAATAAAAGATTGGCGCACAGACAGTATCCTTGGCGCAATAGCTAATGAGATTACCAAATCAGGCATTGACATAATTGATTCAACCACATATTTAAAACACATTATGCCCGAAGCGGCTGTGTTAACATCGCGCAATTTAACAAATCAACAGAACGAGGATATCAGGTTTGGTTTTTTTATCGCTAAAAAACTTGCAGGAATAGATATCGGGCAAACCGTAGTGGTCAAGAAAAAAACTGTTCTCGCGGTAGAGGCTATTGAAGGGACAGACCAAGCTGTTTTAAGAGGCGGCGAACTGGGCAAAAAAAATTCGGTTGTGGTAAAAGTAAGCAAACCAAAACAGGATACGCGCTTTGACGTGCCGGTTATCGGCAAAAAAACATTCGAGAACCTTGTTAAGGCGAATATAGCCGTAATAGCTATTGAAGCGGGTAAAACCATTTTTATTGACAAAGAAGAAATTATAAAATTCGCTGACAAAAACAAAATAACTGTTGTATCGGTTGACGCGAAATCTCTTGATTTTTCTGATTTCGAAGACCAATATATTTCTTAAATTAATTAAGGATGCAAATAAAATGGAAAATGATAACAAACGTTTGCGTGTGGCTGTGATAGGCGTTGGGCATCTCGGCCAGCACCATGCCAGAATATATAGGGACTTAAAAAAAGATGTTGAACTTGCCGCTATTGTGGATATAGACGAAAAACGAGGCAAAAAAATTGCCAAATCCAATAAGACCCTATGGATAAACAACTATAAAGATATTTTAGATATGAATATAGATGCTGTCTCTCTCGCTGTGCCCACAAGCGCGCATTATGAAATTGCTTCGCAGCTGCTGAAAAACTCTATCCATACATTGATAGAAAAACCTATTTGCACAACCATTGAACAAGCAGATAAACTTATTGAAATCGCGGATAAAAATGAAGTTTTTATTCAAGTCGGGCACGTAGAGCGTTTCAATCCGGCTATTATAACTTTATCGAAAATTATCAAAGACCCGAAATTTATTGAAGTGCATCGCCTTGCTCCTTACAATCCAAGAGGATGCGATGTGAGCGTTGTGCTTGATTTAATGATACACGATTTAGATATCATACTTAATCTCGTCAACCGCCCTATTGAGAAGGTGGACGCTGTCGGGGTAGAAGTCTTAACCCCCACCGAGGATATAGCTAATGTGCGTGTTACTTTTGAAGGTGGTTGTGTAGCTAATATTACATCAAGCCGAATCAGTCTTAAAGAAATGAGAAAAATTAGAATTTTCCAGCCTTATACATATATCTCGCTTGATTACAAAGCGCAGGAAGGCGTTATCTATTCCAAAGACGGCAATAAGATAAACAGGCAGAGGCTCGATCTAACAAAAGGCGAACCTCTTAAATTGGAAATAGAGTCATTTATTGAATCAATAAAGACAAATACCCTGCCCAAAGTAAGCGGTAAAGACGGACGTAAAGCCCTTGCCGCCGCAACAGAAATTGCCCGTCAAATTGAGAATAAGAAAAAGGTTTTATCAAATTGACAAATACAAACACTAAACAATATAACCTGATGATAATAGCCGGCGAGGTATCCGGCGACCACCATGGCGCTACCCTGATTGAAGCTGTCAGAGAATATAATAAGAATATCCATTTTTTTGGTGTAGGCGGACAGGAAATGCGAAAAAAAGGGGTTGATCTTATCCATTCAATCGATGAACTGGCTGTTCTCGGCGTTGTTGAAATTATAAGGCATTACCCAAAAATAAGAAAAATTTTTTATGACTGCGTTAAATATGCCGTTGAGAAAAAAATAGATGCGGTTATCCTGATAGATTACCCCGGGTTCAACATTAGGCTGGCGAAAAAGTTAAAAGAAAACAATATCCCTGTCATATACTACATAAGCCCTCAAATATGGGCTTGGGGAACTCATAGAAAAAAAATCATAGCACAGACGGTCGATAAAATGATCGCTTTTTTCGAGTTTGAAAAAAAGTTTTACAGCGACACGGCCCTTGATATAGATTTCGTTGGACATCCCTTGGTTGATTCCATAAAAACATCACATGATAAAAAACATTTTTTTGAATATAATTTAATAAAACCTGATAATCCGGTTATAGGATTACTGCCCGGAAGCAGAAAAAATGAAATATCGAAACTGCTCCCGATAATGCTTAACGCCGCTGATATTATAAAAAAGGAAAATAAAGATATTCAGTTTATTTTACCGTTGGGAAGTTCTGTACCGCATAAAATATTATTAAATATATTTAATAATTCAGCTTTTAAAGATAATATAAAACTTATCGAGCATCAGGTGTACGATACTATGGCTTACAGCGATATGCTGATGATTGCTTCGGGCACTGCAACACTTGAAACCGCTTGCCTATGTACACCTATGGTAATCATATATAAAGTCAACTTCATTACTTCCCTGCTTGCGAGACTGGTTATTAAAATACCTTATATCGGGCTGGTAAACATTGTCGCAGGCAAAAAAGTGGTGCCGGAGTTTCTTCAGCATGATGCGACACCTAAAAAAATCGGTAAGTGTGTATCGGAATATATAAAAAATAAAAAACTTCTTGACCGGCAGCGGGAAGAACTTAAATCTATAAAACAAAAATTGGGGCGCTCTGGAGCGGTTAAGCGCGCAGGCAAAATAATATCCGATTTTATAAATAAATTGTAAATTTACGGAGAACCAGATAACTATGTATTTATTAAAACGAATTTTTTTATTCGGCAAACCATATAAAAAATATTTTGCGCTCGCCATTTGTTTTATGGCGGTTAACGCGCTTTTTGAGGGTGTCTCAATTTTTTCCATAGTTCCTTTTTTCGATAAAGTACTTACAGGAAAGACAATAGAATTGACAACCAGTGTAAAATTTCCCTATCAGGATAAACTCAACGAATTTCTTTTTCATTTAAGTTCTCTTGATAGAATGCTTGTATTTAAATACCTTGCTGTTTTTTTAACTTCAATCTTATTAATTAAAGGAATAGCTTTTTATTTCAGCCGTGTTTTTATGGAAATATTAGGGCAGAATATGGTTAAGGATATACGATGTAAAATTTTCGACCATGTGGAACACCTTTCCATAGATTTTTTCTCACAAAAAAAAACCGGCGAACTGATGTCAAGAGTAAGCGCAGATGTGCAGATGATTCTTGATATTGTATCAAGCCGGTTCGCAACAACTCTTATCGAATTCCCGAAATTTCTAATGTACGCCCTTATATTATTAATTATTGACTGGAAACTTATTCTGGCTTTATTTTTTATCCCGATTATCATACTGCCGATTATTCTTATTGGAAAAAAACTCAGGTCATTAAGCAGGAAAGCCCAAAGCAGGCTTGCAGAGCTGAATTCCGTTCTTTTTGAGGTAATTACGGGAATAAAAATAGTTCAGGCGTTTTCTATGGAACACGCCGAACTTAAAAGATTTATCCATGAGAATATAAGATATTATAAAACACGAATTTCAGCCGTTAAATTAGATACGCTTCTAAGTCCTTTAACGGAAATAACCGGCATATCCATCTGTCTTTGTATCATGGTGTTACGAATACCCAAAATTATTGACGGATCTTTATCGGTAGGTACGTTTACACTTCAGGCGGCGGCTTTGGTCGCCATGGTAAAACCACTTAAAACTTTAGGAAAAATTAATTCTTTAATGCAGCGGGCGTTAGGCGCGACAGAACGCATTTTCGAAATTTTAGATACTAAAGCGACAATCACCGAGAAAAAAAATCCAGCGCACCTGCCGTTTATAAAAAATAATATTGTATTCAAAAATGTATCATTCGGCTATGAACAGGATAATAACACCAAAACAGTTCTGAACAATATCGATTTTGAAATAAAAAAAGGGGAAATAGCCGCTTTCGTCGGACCTAGCGGAGCGGGAAAAACAACTATCCTTAATATGGTTCCCCGTTTTTATGATCCTCAACAAGGCAAGATAATGATTGACGACACTGATTTAAAAGAGGTATCGTTTAAATCGTTAAGACGCCAAATCAGTATAGTTACTCAGGAAACTATTCTTTTTAACGAAACCGTTCTCTCAAATATATCATATGGTGAAAATAATGTGTCTATCAAAGATGTACAAGACGCCGCGAAATTGGCCAATGCCCATGAATTTATAAAACAAATGCCTAAAGGATACGAAACCATAATCGGAGAAAAAGGGGTTAAACTCTCAGGCGGACAAAAACAACGGCTTTCTATCGCAAGAGCGATTTTAAAAAATCCGGCTATACTGATACTTGATGAAGCCACGTCAGCTTTAGATTCCGAATCCGAAAAATTAGTGCAGGAAGCCATTAACCGTATTATGAAAAAGCGCACGGTTCTCGTTGTTGCGCACCGGTTATCAACTATTTTGCACTCTGATAAAATTTTTGTAATAAATCAGGGAATAATTGAGGCATGCGGTACGCACAGCCAATTATTAAAAAGCAATGCCTTATACCAAAAACTATATGAAATGCAGTTTGGCACGGTTGAATAATTTTTTAAGGTACAATAATGTCGCGTTTTAAAATTAAAAAGAGTATAGACCAATTTTTGATAGAAAAAGTTCTTCCGAGTTTGGGCTATTGGGTCATTACGGCTATTTTTTCCACAATCAAAATAAGGTGGCTACATGATAAGTTCCTTTTTGATTTGACTAATTCCGGTAAACCGGTTGTTTTTGCTTTCTGGCATGATCAAATCGCGTATATGCCTTACGCTTATATCCACGTTGTTAAAAAACAAAATCTGGTTTCTCTAATTAGCAAAAGTAAAGACGGACGCATAGTGGGCAATATTATAAAAAAATTCGGTTTAAAATCTGCGTACGGCTCCACATCAAGAGGCGGAAAGGAGGCTTTAAGGGAAATAATACGGCTTATCAAAGAAGATAATATAGACGGAGCCATTACACCAGACGGACCAAGAGGACCGAAATATAAACTTCAGCCGGGTATTATCACGCTTGCCCAATCAACCGGCACGCCCATTGTTTCGATTTCATTTAATGTAAAAACTAAAATTAGATTAAACAGCTGGGACGGTTTTATCGTGCCTTTACCTTTTACCTATGGATATATGGCTGTCGGAAAACCGATTTATGTTCCGAGTGATATATCGGAAAAACAACATAAAGAATTTCAGAAAAAATTAGAAAATAAATTGATTAGCCTTTCTCAAGAGATAAAAGAGCGTTTAAAATAAAAAAATTAAATTTTTTAAAAAAACTATTGATTATTCTTATAATTTTAGTATAGTGTATTGGCTTTACAGTGTTATGCCGGTTAAACTGCGTAAAAAATTATTATTAAGGCAATGCTTAAAGATTTTATTTATCAGCTGGCAAACTATCGCAGTATCAAGATAATAAAAATATATTTAAGTAAACCCTGATTGGAGAAATATTAAATGGCTGTTGTTACGATTAAAGAACTACTTGAATCGGGCGTACATTTTGGGCATCAAACTAAACGATGGAATCCTAAAATGAAAAAATATATCTATGAGGCCCGTAACGGCATTTATATTATTGATCTGCAAAAAACAGTCAAATGCGTTAATCAAGCATATAAATTTATGTACCAAATCGTTTCAGACGGCGGTAAATTTTTATTTGTCGGCACTAAAAAACAGGCACAGGAATCTGTTAGATACGCTGCGGGTCTTACGAGAATGTACTATGTTGCTGAAAGATGGCTTGGCGGTATGCTGACGAACCTTAAAACAATTAGGATGAGTGTAAACAGGCTTATCGATCTGGAAAAGTTAGATACTGACGGGACATTAGAGTTACTGCCTAAAAAAGAGGCTTCTTCAATACGAAGAGAAATGGCTAAACTTCACAGAAACCTTGACGGCGTAAAAGAAATGTCTGAATTGCCGGACGCCTTATTTGTTGTTGATCCCAAAAAAGAGCATCTCGCAATCGCTGAAGCAAAAAAACTTAATATACCGATTATAGCTATTATCGATACTAATTGCGATCCGGATGATGTGGATTATCCTATTCCGGCAAACGATGACGCGATTCGTTCAATCAGATATATAACATCAAGACTCGCGAACGCCATTTTGGAAGCACAGGGCAAAACAAGAAAAGAGGAACCTGAAGAAGTTATTGAAAACAGTGAGGTTCCACCGGAACTGGTGCCTGTTGCCGAGCCGGCAACAGAAGGTGTCAAGGAAAATACTGAAGAAATCGCTTCGGAAGAAAAATAATATCAAAAAATATGAGGTTTAAATAAAAAATGGAAATCACAGCTTCAATAGTCAAAGAGTTACGAGCAAAAACAAATGCGGGAATGATGGATTGCAAAAAAGCCCTTAAGGAAACTAACGGCAACATTGAAGATGCCATAATATATCTTCGCAAAAAAGGGTTGGCTTCAGCGTCAAAACGAAGCGGAAAAGCAACAAAAGAAGGTGTAATTGATTCTTATATTCATCTCGGCAGCAAAGTTGGTGTATTGATTGAAGTTAACTGTGAAACCGATTTTGTAGCCCGTAACGAAGTTTTCAAACGATTTGTACGTGATTTAATGCTTCAAATCGCTTCGGCAATGCCTTCTTATGTATCTCCGGAAGATGTACCTGAAAAAATTATTAATAAAGAAAAGGATATTGCAAGGGAACAGGTTGTAGGTAAACCTGAAAACATAATCGAAAAAATTATTGAAGGTAAAATAAAAAAATATTACGAGCAGGTTTGTTTATTAAAACAACCTTTCGTTAAAGATACTGATACGAGTATTGAAAATTTACTAAAATCAAAAATTAGTGAAATGGGCGAAAACATAGTTATCAAACGATTTGTACGTTACCAGCTTGGTGAGGAGAAATAACTTGGCTCAACAGGTAACTTACAGACGAGTTCTTTTAAAACTTAGTGGCGAAGCTCTTAAGGGTGAGCAGGAATACGGGATCAATACTAAAGTTATAGAAAAACTTGCATTACAGTTAAAAAAAGTTGTCTCGTTAGGAACGCAATTAGCGCTAGTTGTTGGCGGAGGAAACATTTTTCGCGGAATAAATGTTGAACAGTCAAGCAGTTTGGACCGTGTAACAGGCGATTATATGGGAATGATGGCAACTGTTATTAACGGGCTTGCTTTGCAAAATGTGCTTGAACATAACGGTGTTCCCGCTAGAATCCAAGCGGCGCTTGAAATGGGAGAACTTGTTCAGCCGTTTGTACTTGCTAAAACACGAAAATATCTCAACAAAGGTAAAGTGGTCATATTTGTAGCGGGAACTGGTAATCCATACTTCTCAACCGATACAGCCGCGGCTTTAAGAGCCAGCGAAATAAATGCTGATATAATTTTAAAAGCGACTAAAGTTAAAGGTGTTTATTCCGATGATCCGGTAAAAAACAAAAACGCTGTTTTTTATCCGGAATTAACTTATCCTGAAGTACTTGAAAAACGATTGAGAGTTATGGATTCAACCGCCGTTTCACTTTGTATGGACAACAAGATACCTATTATGGTATTTAATATGTTTAATGATGAAAATATTAAAAACGCTATTTGCGGCAAAAATATTGGAACTATAATTAGGGGGTAATATGCCTGTAAATAAATTACTTGCGGATACAAAAAGCAAGATGAGTAAATCAGTTGATCATCTATCAGATGAGTATGGCGGGTTAAGAACAAGTAAAGCTACTCCTGGACTTGTGGAAAATATTATGATAGACTATTATGGGTCTCAAACTAGATTAAGAGATCTTGCGGGGATATCTGTACCGGAAGCAAGACAAATTTTGATACAGCCATGGGATAATGGCGCTTTGCCAGCGATAGAAAAAGGTATTTTGAAATCATCCTTGGGAATAACTCCGCACAATGATGGAAAAACAATAAGGTTATCGTTTCCGGAATTAACGCAAGAACGCAGAACCGAGTTAACTAAAATAGCCAAAACAATGGCTGAAGAATGTAAAGTATCAGTAAGAAATATTCGGCGTGAATCAAATGAGAGCTTGAAAATTTTAGAAAAATCCGGAGAAATAACGGAAGATGAGAGGTTCAAATCTGAAAAACACGTACAAACCGCAACAGATGAGTTTATTCGTAAAATAGACGCGGTGCTGAAAGAAAAAGAAATAGAAATAATGACAATATAGTAATTTTTGGGTGGGTCGCTAGCTCATCAGGTAGAGCACCGGCCTTTTAAGCCGGTTGTGCTGGGTTCAAGTCCCGGGCGACTCACCATTTAAAAATAAATTGACACAAGTATATCAAATATAGTAAGATGCGCACTCAAATATTATCGTGATACTTAATGCGATCCCATCGTCTAGTCAGGCCTAGGACACAGGGTTTTCATCCCTGCAACCGGGGTTCGAATCCCCGTGGGATCGCCAAAGTTGATTGGCGGAAAAAACTTTTTACAAGTCCCAATATACTAACAAGTTGAGGGGGTTCAAAGTTGGTGCCGTCGAAGTAAATTTGAGCAGGGAATACGAAATTTTGTATTCTCTGCTTTATTTTTATATCCGACTTTTTCCAGATATCTGATATGTTTGTTAAGAAATGTGTGCTGAATTTCAAATATGCCTCTAAATCGTAATTAATATTTTTTCCTTTTGATGCGTTTTCCTGAAGAATTAATATTTCTTTTTGGAGCGACTGTGCCCTTCCCCCGAAAATGATGTTTCCTTTACAAAATTTATATAGGGAGTGTTGCGAAATAAAATCATATAAAAAAGAGTGTTAAATTTGTTATAATGCGGAT
>JAGGZS010000259.1 GCA_021161885.1 bacterium | reverse complement strand
CTTACGGACGGGGTATCTTCTGTTTCAACTTTCAGTTGTCCAGCCTGTTTTTCATATCATATGAAAAACTACTGGAACTTGCTCTCATCCCCGACCTCACGGACGGGGAGTTCCCGCTGGATTAAATCATTAAATTGATTAGGGATAACGCTTTTTGCAGGTTATCTGTTTTCTTGTCGGGTTGGGGCTGATTATGTTCTAATATATCGTTCAGGTCGTTTAACGATATGCCGAAGAAACCGGCAATTTCTTCGAACGATGATAACGAAAGACCGTATGAAGAATCTATAATTTGCATTATAGCTTGCTCGGTTGGTTTTTTTTGAGCAGGCAAAACATGAGGCTGCCCGTCTATTAAACCTATATCAACAGCTTTTGTGCCAAGTGTCTTATTGTAAACTAAATACGATTTAAAAAAAGGATTCACAGTGTTTCGCAATTTATCGTGCAATTGTGAATCATCGGCAACGCCAATATCAAAAGCAAAAGTTATTTCCGCAGGACAGCGTTCCAGCACAGACAAATCGGTTTCAAGATGAGTGTACACCGGGATAATCCAGTTTCTAAAAAGCAATTTTACTCTGCCGGTGCTCTGATAATCCTTGCCGACTAACTTCATGCTTTCAAAAATGTTAATATTGCCCTGATTTTCAGATGTTAAATCTTTCCCGTCTTTTGATATATTATAAACTCCTTCTTTTATGAGTGCTAAATTATAAAGATTTGAATCTAAAGCAAAAATCCTAATATCCCATTTTTGCAGCCATTTTTTTGATAATCGATCTCGATCGTTTACAGACCGGACATTCCCGTAAACATACCTTTGGGCATAAGCAAGCATTGTTCTTTCAACAAGCAATGCGATTGAATAACTTTCTTTGCCTGTCAACGACCCTAAACTTCGCACCGATAATGTAAAGTCATTTAAAATAGTTTTTTCAGCTATTAAATGTTCAAGATAATTTAGAAAATCCTCTTTCCAAAAAACAGAACCATTAAAAAATTTCTCGTTTTCAGGCTGAACAAAACCTTTTGCGGTTTCCTTGCCGAACGATTGTATATCCGCTAATATATCTTTATCTTCAGGTTGGGCAATGTGGTCAGTGTTTCGGATTAAATCTTCTATATAATCAGACAGATTAGCTAAATCAGCGTTTGCGTATTTACTTTGCAATAATGGTTTATAGCGAAATACCATATTCTCAAAATAATCCAAAGAAGCATTTTGAATGCGATATAATAAAACTTCTTTATTATCGTTTGTATAAATGTCTTTGTACGAGTCTATAAACCTATTTTTAAAGCCTGATATTTTCAGTATTTTATCTATATATTTCAATTGAGACTGCCGCGCAACTATATTGTCTCGCGTGCGCTGAGGGATAACTTGAGAGACTGTCGGGAAAACGCCGTCAATTTGAATATCGGCTAAAAATGCCTGTTTATCCACAAAAGTTTCTTCATAATACATTTCACCATCGAAAAGAACCGGCAGAATAAGAATTCCTTTTGGTAAAATATCTGCAGCAGATAAAAAATCTTCCAGCCGTTTACCGAGATTTACCGATAGAGTGCGGGCATTTTCATTTTTTGACAACTGTAATTTTCGCGAATAACAGCTAACCATATTATCTTTTATAATATTGAGAATATTTCTTATATTGTCCGCTGTAAAATTGTTGCGGAATAAATTAATAACATAATTTTCCATAAAATTCCTAAAGCTCGTGTTTAAAAAATACTCATGGTCAGCCAAACTGGTTCCTTGCGCGGGCGTATTTGCCAGCAATTTGGCAACAAGATCAGCGGCTATGGGTTTAAGCCCATTTTCATCAAAAAGTATTGAAGCAGAAACAATATCTGACAGCCGCTGCGCTTTTATTCCCCAAAAATCAACGGTTTGCCGGGCAAACTCAAGATTTTGAATATATACCGCTCTGGCAATATCTGTTTTTGACAAATGCTTTGTCATAGGCAAAGTAAACGGCTGTTGGTCTAAAAAATAATGGTTATTAGGTACACTGGCAAAAATTTCATTAAATACTACAAATGCTTTATATGATGCAATCTGCTTTACAGTCAGTTTTGTCATAAATGGTTCAGCATAATTAAGGTACGGTATCATATTCATCGCAAATGTAACCTCGGCGGGATAGCGCTCGAGTACACCTAAACCATCATCCAAGTCGGCATATACGGGAACTATCCATTTGCGAAGCCGATTATCAACAACTATGGTATCTGCCAAAGGTTCACCAGCAATAGTAAAATCATTAAATTTATCTTTATACTCAGGATAGGTACCGATAAAATCCACCCAATGCTCATCAGTACGATATAGTCCTTGTGCAGAAACGGTTAAACTTTGAATATTCATGTCTATCGCATACACTTTAACACTCCATAAATCAACCCATTTTTTAGATTTCTGCCTGCGCTCATCGTTATTCATAATATTTTTAAAGACATGATCATAAGCGTAATTTTCTAATTCCTGCTCTAAAATAGAGGCAATGGAATACGCTTCTTTTCCTGTAGAACTGCCTATGCTTCTTAACGAAAAAGTAAAATCGCCCGCATCTGCCTTTTGCGCAATGACATCGGTTAAATACCGCCTGTACTGGTTGTACCAATGGTCATAATTCCTGTAAAAAGCAGTTTGTCCGGGTTTTTCGTAGTCATTATTCAATACCTTTAGTATTCTATGCAAATCTCTGCGTATACTCCTATCGACTTCTGTGATTCCAAAAATAGAAGTGGGAGTAACGGAATGCAATTCATCAATATAGGCAACCAGATTTTGCATATTCGCTTCAGCATACTTATCAGATAGAAATAAGCTGTATTTATCAAGCATCACGGAAAAATAATCATATAAGATTAAAGCTATATGATCTTTAATGGTATCTATTTGCATTTCAGTCGCAGCATAACCGGGTATTATTTCATAAGATACATACGAGGCAAGAAACCGTTTAAGATCAAAAAGATATATCACCCGGCGAATTGCCCGAACATCCTTAAGACGTTGAACAAGACCGTCTAAAGCCGAAACAGGCACTGATTCACTGATTAATCGGGCAGTGGCGCCATTGTGCGCAAAAGACATCTGCCGAAAATAAATATGCTCGTAACACTCTACTGAGTTTATATTATCAGTCAATATAAGATGCCCGCCTTCCAAAACAATTGTTTTATCCATAAAAGCGGACATTTTCTTGTCTAATTTTCTTATTAATTCATCAAGTTGCCCCACATTATTATCTTTTAAAAAAGACTCATAACTGACTATAAAACCTGAAGATATAGTCTTTATTAGTTGAGATGTAACATAAGGGTTTACAT
>JAGGZS010000156.1 GCA_021161885.1 bacterium | reverse complement strand
CTTACGGACGGGGTATCTTCTGTTTCAACTTTCAGTTGTCCAGCCTGTTTTTCATATCATATGAAAAACTACTGGAACTTGCTCTCATCCCCGACCTCACGGACGGGGAGTTCCCGCTGGATTAAATGTTGTGCCAATATGAAAAGACCGCCTCCGCGAAGACCGATTGGTGTTATAATGGTCTTAAAAACTTGTTTTTTCTAAATAATACCCGTTTAAAAAAATTTTTAATATTTTCCTGTAATTTTGCAACACGCCCAAAATAGACTCTTTCGATAAAATTCAGCCATAATGAAATAACAAAAAAACGAGGGATATTCAGAGAATATACTTGACATAGTATAATTCTTTTCTTATATTAAACTTAACCTATATAACAAAATTGGTTGTCGATATTATAAGAGTGGGGTGTTGCCCACTCTTTTATTTTAATAAAGGAGAAAATGTATGAATGGCGAATTATTAATTGTCTTAGAGCATTTAGAACGGGAAAAAGGGATTCAAAGAGAAGTTCTTATAAACGCTATTGAATCATCTCTTTTGTCTGCGTCCCGTAAAAGGCTTGGCAAATCAGATAATGTTTCCATAAAAATTGATCCTGAAACTGCTGAAGTACATGTCTACGAAGAACTGGCTGTTGTTAAAAAAATAATCGACCCAGCCAATGAAATAGATTTGAAAAAGGCTAAAGATATCGATAAGAACGCGGCTGTAGGGTCGATCGTTAAAAGAGAGATTACCCCTGAAAATTTCGGCAGAATAGCCGCTCAAACCGCTAAACAGGTTATTATTCAAAAAATCCGTGAAGCGGAACGGGAAATAGTTTACGGCGAATTTAAAGATAGAATAGGCGACATAACCAACGGCATTATCCGCAGGGTAGAACGGGGGAATATTGTTGTCGATCTCGGACGGACTGAAGCGGTTGTACCGTACAAAGAACAGTCTCCAAACGACGACTACAGAACCGGATACAGAATGCATTTTTATATTGTCGACGTCAAAACCAGCTCAAGAGGACCTGAAGTTATTCTTTCAAGAACTCATCCCGGGCTTGTTAAGTGTCTGTTTGAATTAGAAGTGCCTGAAATAAATGAAGGTACAGTTGAAATTAAAGCCATTGCCAGAGAACCCGGGTACCGCACAAAAATAGCGGTTGAATCGAAACTTGAAAAAGTCGACTCAGTCGGCGCCTGTGTGGGGCTTAGAGGGGAAAGGGTTAAAACCATCGTTCAGGAACTTAACGGAGAAAAAATAGATATTGTAAGGTACAACAGTAACATTTCACTGTTTGTTGAAAATGCTTTAAGCCCAGCCAAGATAAAGGCTATTGATCTCAATGAGCCTGCAAAATCAATGCATATCCTTGTCCAGCCCGACCAATTCTCTCTCGCGATCGGCAAAAAAGGACAAAACGCCCGCTTGACTTCTAAACTATTAGGATGGCGAATAGATATTAAAAAAATTTCCGACATTAAAGACGCTTTAACTGAAAAACCTGTAACTTTTGATGCAATAGCGGGTATTCCAGAAAAAATCTTTAAACTTTTTATAGAAAATGGTTATAATAATCTTAATCAGCTTGAGAAACTATGCGCTGAGGATCTGTTGGCTCTTAAAGGTGTAGGCGAAAAAAGCGCCGCTAAATATTTGTCTGCCGTAAACGATTTTTTGACAAAAGAAAAATCAAAAACTAAACTTGATTCTATTATTGCTGAAACAAGCAAAGAACTAAAAAATATGTAAAGGAATTGTATGCGTGTTCATGAGTTGGCAAAACAACTAAATATTTCAGCAAAAGATTTAATCGCTAAATTGCGCGAACAGGATGTGAACGTTAAATCACATATGAATGCGCTCAATGACGATATTATTCAGAAAATAAACCAATTATACTCCGGCAACCGAACATCTGAAATAAGCGATACTAAACTTGCCGATGAAACGGGTAATCCCGATGTGGATTTGATAGAAAAAAAATTTAAGCAGAAATCTAAAGAGAAAAAAAACAAAGTTTCTTCTGTAAAAATAGAAAAAGCAGATAAAAAAATTTCAAAAAAAATAAAATCTGTAAAAAAAATCCCCAAAAAACCTTTAATGCCGAAACCCGTTCAGAAAAAAGATAAATCCAACCCCTCTGTTGAAATAGGCGAAGATATACAGGTTAAAGAACTTGCCGATTTATTAGGTCAGCCTGTAACCAAAGTAATTTCTGTCCTTATGGAATTGGGGATGATGGTTACCCTGAACCAAAAAATCGATCATGAAGCCGCCACAATAGTGACCCATGAATTCGGCATAGAAGTTACAGAAAAGAAAGAAACTCCGAAAACTCCTGAACCTGTAGTTGTTGTTGAAGAACCAGTGGACGCTGAAGATATGGTTGAAAAAGCTCCGGTTGTTACTTTTATGGGACATGTTGACCACGGCAAAACATCTTTGCTTGATTATATCCGCAAATCTAACGTGGCGGGTAAGGAAGCAGGAAAAATCACACAGCATATAGGTGCTTATGAAGCAGTTTTTAACAATAAACGAATTGTTTTTCTCGATACCCCGGGGCATAAAGCATTTACGGCTATGCGTTCAAGGGGGGCGAACATAACCGATATAGTTGTGCTTGTCGTAGCCGCTGATGACGGCATTATGGAACAAACCCGCGAGGCAATAAGCCATGCGCAAGCGGCAAATGTGCCAATTATCGTGGCTGTTAATAAAATTGATAAACCTAACGCTGACCCGGATGTTGTTTTAAGACAATTATCTGAATTGAATTTAATGCCTGAAGATTGGGGTGGAGAAATAATATGCGTAAGAGTATCCGCTGTAACAGGCGAAGGTATAGAACATCTGCTTGAAATGATACTTCTGCAAGCTGAAATGATGGAACTCAAAGCTAATCCTAAGGGATTGATAAAAGGTACGATTATAGAATCTAAATTGACTCGTGGACGCGGTCCTACGGTTACCGCTTTAATTGAAAAAGGGACAATCCGCAAAGGCGACCCGATTATCTGCGGACCATATTCAGGTAAAGTAAAATGTATTACTAATGATAAAGGCTGCCAAATTAAATCGGCGGGTCCCGCGACCCCTGTTGAAATATTAGGGCTTGACGGTGTGCCTGAAGCAGGCAATTTACTGCTTGGCGTATCATCCGATAAAGAAGCGAAACGCTTAGCTAATCAACGAGAAATGGAACTTCGTAAAACCGCTCTTGAAAAAGCCACAAAACCTACAACTTTAGAAGAGCTGTATGAACGCATAGAAGCGGATGAAGCTAAAGAACTTAAATTGATTATTAAAGGCGATGTGCATGGTTCGGTAGAGGCTTTAGCGCAGACGCTTGAAGAGCAAGGTACCGAAAAAGTCTCTATTCATGTTGTGCATAGGGCGGTAGGCGACATAAGCGAATCGGATGTAATGCTTGCTTCGGCTTCGAGCGCTATAATTCTTGGATTTTGTATCAAAGTAGATAAACGCGCGCGGGAATTAGCAAAAAAAGAGGGTGTTCAAATAAAAACATATACTATTATATATAAAACGCTTGAAGATATACGCAAATCTATGACAGGGTTGCTCGACGCTAAACTTGTAGAAGAAATAATAGGTCATGCCGAAGTCAGGGAAACCTTCAAAGTTTCGCGTCTTGGGGTGATAGCTGGTTGCTATGTGAAAGACGGCAAGGCTCTTAGAAATGGAAAAGCACGGCTCCTGCGTGATGACGATTTACTCTTTGAAGGCGATATTGACGCTCTTAAAAGGTTCAAAGATGAAGTTAAAGAAGTCCGCGCAGGGTTAGAATTCGGTCTTAAACTTCATAAGTTTGACAATATTAAAATCGGTGATATAGTCGAATTTATGGTTTACGAGAAAATAGCTCAAACCCTCTAATTACGGCATGGTGATAAAATGGGGTTATCGCTTTTATGCAGATCGAACTTCTTATTCCCGATAACCGTAGTCTTAAAAGGAAAAGAATGGTTCTTCGCAGTATTAAAAACCTGATACGAAACGAATATTTTTATTTCCGAAATTCATAAACAAGATGTCCGGGATTATAGCGTACCGGCAATAGCTTATATCGGCAATGAACGAAAATACGCCGGCAAAATATTATCTTCTATAATCGAGTTTATAGAGAAATTTCATCAAATAAGATTGATGGATTATTGTATAGAAATGTTATAATTTAATTTATTCAAGGAGAATCTCTATATTATGCCTGCCAGCGAGAGAATGCATAAGATTAATTCGTTGATTAAACAGGAAGTCGGCTATATTCTCCAGCATGATATCAAAGATAAACGAATAGGTTTTGTTACTGTTTTAAGGGCTGAAATAAGCCGTGATTTGAGAAACGGTAAAATTTACGTAAGTATACTTGACGATTCAGCAAACAAAAAAGCGGTTATTAATGTGCTTAATCAATCCGCAGGGTACATTCAGCATCTTATCGGGTCTAGAGTAAGGTTGAGGTATTTACCTAAATTGCGGTTTTATTATGATGATGTTATAGAGCACAGCATTCATATTCAGCAGATACTGGATGAAATTAAAAAAAAAGATGAACACAAATCCGATTAAAATATAGTTATGGATGGAATTTTACTTATCGACAAACCTATTGAATGGACTTCACACGATGTGGTGAACTTTATTCGCAGAAGGTTTAGAATCAAAAAAGTAGGGCACGGCGGCACGTTAGACCCTATTGCCTCCGGACTACTGGTTCTTTTTCTCGGCAAAACCACTAAACTGGCGCAGACATACTCTAATGAGGACAAAGAGTATATAGCCGTCATGGCTTTAGGCGCTGATACTTTTACAAATGACGGTACGGGAGAAGTGCTTGCTAAATCAGATTACAAATATATATCTTTAGGTGATATAAAAAAGGGGTTCAGTAAATTTGAAGGGGAAATAGAGCAAATTCCGCCTAAAATATCGGCTGTTAAACTTCAAGGCAAAAGACTCTACGATTTAAACAGGAACGGTCAAGATGTAGAAGTAAAACCCCGCAGGAGAGTCGTCCATAACCTTCAAATTCTTCATTACAGCTATCCGTTTGTTATGTTCAGAATAATTTGTTCTAAAGGGACTTATGTGCGGAAAATATGTTCCGATATAGGGCTTGAATTGGGATGTTACGCTTATATGTCTAATTTGATACGTACCCGGTCGGGACGCTTTTCGTTATCTCAAAGCGTAACCATTCCTTTTTTACGGACAATGCCTGATGAAGAATTGCCTAATTATATTCAGGCTGTATTGCCTGATTTAGAGAATAAAGGCAATGTTGTTAAAAATAGACGAGAAAAATGGGCGTTATGAAAATAATACAAGGCTTTTCTTATCCTGCTAAACTGAAAAACGCTTATTTAACAATAGGTGTTTACGACGGAGTTCATAAGGGGCATAGCCATGTTTTATCAACACTTGTAAAAGATGCCGTAAAAGGCAATGGCAAAAGCGTAGTTGTAACTTTTCATCCACACCCTCTGCGCGTTCTTATGCCTGAATTCGCGCCGCCTCATATAACATCTACCGGGCACAAAATGAGGCTTCTTGAACAACTGGGTATCGATTATTGTTTTGTGATAAATTTTGATACCGTTTTTTCAAAAATTTCTCCGGAATTTTTTTTAAACGATTATTTAATTAAACATTTTGATATCAAAGAGATTTGCGTAGGCTACGATTCCGCTTTCGGACACGAAAAGCAAGGCAATCTTGACCTATTGATTTCATTAGGAAAAAAACATAATTTTATCGTAAATCATATACCGCCCTTAAAAATAGACGGTGTAATAGTCAGCAGCACTCATATACGAAAACTTGTTATCGCGGGAGAGTTTGAACTTGTCGAGCTTATGCTTGGCCGTCCATATTCCCTTTTCGGCACGGTGGTTCAAGGCGATACTATTGGCAGGGAAATAGGTTATCCTACTGCCAACATCGACCCTCATCACGAGGCAATCCCTCCTAGCGGAGTTTACGTTGTTAAAGTTTTTTTAAACACAAAAGAGTATGCGGGTATTCTGAATATAGGTTATAAACCCACTTTTAAAGAAAAAAATAATTTTATCGAGACCATAGAGGTTCATATTCTCGATTTTAATATAGATATTTACGGTAAAGATATTGAAATTGTTTTTCTTAAAAAACTTAGGGATGAACGCAGGTTTGCCTCAACAAAACAATTAATTGAACAAATAAAAATAGACGAGCAAAACGCCCGCAAAATTATTTTCGCTAATCCATTCAAATATGATTGTTTTTAACGTGATAAAAAATATGTTATCATGTTTTTATCGTTGATATTCTAAATTTTACAGGGTATGGAGGAGAAATAGAAATAATGGCTGATACCATTGGATTCATTAAAACGGATTTGCCTGAGGTTATTATTATTGAACCCAGAGTGTTTCGTGATGCGAGAGGTTTTTTTCTTGAAATATTCAATTCTAATGTTTATTTTGACAACGCAATAAAAGTGAATTTTGTTCAGGATAACCATTCTCGGTCGTCAAAGGATATTTTAAGAGGACTGCATTATCAGCTGAATCACGCTCAAGATAAACTTATTCAGGTAATAAGGGGGAAAATTTTTGACGTGGCAGTCGATATACGGGTTGGTTCGCCTAATTTTGGTAAATGGGTTGGTCTTGAATTATCCGAATATAACCATAGACAGCTTTTTGTCCCTAAGGGGTTTGCTCATGGTTTTTGCGTACTTAGCTCCTCAGCCGATGTTATCTATAAATGTTCCGATTATTACGCACCTAATGATGAATTCGGCATACTATGGTCTTGTCCAGAAATATCTATAGATTGGCCTTCTGCCGCTCCTGTTTTATCTAAAAAAGATAAATTATACACAAAATTAAGCGGCGTTAAAAAAGAACATTTGCCTGTATATGCCCGTTAACGCATGTTATAAATCTAAAAACTAAAATCAATGGATTATCAAACTGAAAAAACAAACATTTTTACGAAAAAATTATTCGGCGGAATCATAAATGAAATGGTCGGCTACATCGGATATAGAAATTTTGCCTTCTAAAAAAGCTTTGGCGTTATCAAAAATAGAATACGCAAGACCTGCCTTATTTTTATACGGTGAAATATAACCGAGAAAGAAAGACTGGTATTTTGAAAATTTGCTTAATGTTTCAGCTATGGATGAATAAACCCTATGTGCATCGGGCTGTTTGTGTACGTCGTAAATTATTATACCGCTCCAAATATTACGGCTTATATTTATCATATTGCGTAATTTTATATATAACTCGAACGCCTTTTCAGGATTAGGGTCTGAAAAACAGACAAGGTTTGTTAAATGATTATCCTGAAGCCGTTCCTGAATATAATCAATGGAAAAATCGGTAATAAAAACACTTTTGGCGGTATTCATATACGGAGAAAGGTTTGCTCCGGAAAGACAATCTTCACGGCCTATTAAAGTGAGCGTCATTTCATTATTTTTGTTACCAATATAATAAACATCGCAGTTAAGTATATCAGTGCGCTGGTTATCTGCCTGAATAACGTTATTGAAATTATTTTTAAAATAATCAACTAT
>JAGGZS010000161.1 GCA_021161885.1 bacterium | reverse complement strand
CTTACGGACGGGGTATCTTCTGTTTCAACTTTCAGTTGTCCAGCCTGTTTTTCATATCATATGAAAAACTACTGGAACTTGCTCTCATCCCCGACCTCACGGACGGGGAGTTCCCGCTGGATTAAATTAACTTTAATCATTCCCTGTACAGAATTGGTTAAAAAAATCTCATCCGCCGATAAAAGATCGGTTTTATAAAGAATTTTTTCGCGCACTAAACCATAATTATTACCGATAAAAAAATCTCGGTATGTGCCGCTCAATAATCCGCAATGAACAGGGGGAGTATAAAAAACGCCGTCCTTTTTTATAAAAATATTAGATATAGCCCCTTCAGTAATTTCATCACGCTCATTTCTAAAAATAACATCAAAACAGCCTTTTTGTCTATATCTTTGCAACTGTTTATCGTAAAAATTCCTGTTTGTGGTTTTGTGATAAAAAAACACAGAGCCGGAACATATTTTATCATCAGACAACATAATAACATTTTCGTTATCAGATGATTTCGTATCCAACAGATACGTTTCTACCGAAATATCACCGTACCTATCGAGAAGCAGCCTAACTTTATATTTTTTATAGCGACAAAACCCAAAAGATACTTTTTTAAGTTTATCAACAACTTTTTTTTCATCAAAACAAAAATCGAAATATCCCGCGGATTTTTTTAAGCGTTTAAGATGTAAATCCAGTACAAAAAAACTGTTGGCATCCCACAAAATAGTTTCTATTAATTTAAAAGAGACATTTTGTTCAAACAAAAAATTAGATTTTAAAACGCACTCCTCAAATTCTTTTTCAGGACTTGAATCGGAAACAATACCGCTGCCGATACCAAGTTCTCCTGTTTTAGTTTGTTCGTCAAGGCAAAGAGTTCGTATAGCAATATTAAAAACAGCGTCATTGGAAGGAGATATATATCCTATACTGCCCGTATAAACACCTCTCGGAGCGGTTTCAAGGTCTTTAATTAATTGCATAGCCCGTATTTTCGGAGCGCCGGTTACCGATCCGCTCGGAAAAATTTTAGTTATTAACTCACGAATAGAAACATTATCGCAGATATTTCCTTTAACCGTAGATGTCATTTGAAACAAGGTTGAATATGATGTAACATCAAACAAATTAGTGGTCTCAACCGATCCGGTTCGGCAGGCTTTGGCAATATCATTGCGCATCAGGTCGACAATCATAATGTTTTCAGCCCGATTTTTTAAGCAGGAAGCTAACTCGCGCGATTGCCTCAAATCCTCGGCAGCAGTTTTACCCCGTTTTATTGTGCCTTTCATAGGTTTGACTGTAATAACAGATTCGCGGTTCGTGAAAAAAAGTTCAGGCGATAACGACAATACAGCACTGCTGTCGTTTTGTATATACGCCGAATACCCGACAGGCTGATTAAGATGAAGTTTAGCAAAAATCCCGAACGGATTTCCGCTATAGAAAAAATTTTTCTTATAAGTATAATTCGCCTGATATATATCGCCTTGAAAAATATATTTTTTTATTGAGTTCACAGCCGTCAAATAATCGGTTTTATCAATTGACGAGGTTACGCATCCAATGCTCGTTCGCGACTTATCAGACACCGAATTAAGCCATTTCAGCACATCAGTCTGCGAATAATTCAGTTCAAGCGGATTAGAAAATATCCCGAACCATACCAACGGAAATGGATATTTCCGGTTTTCCCTTAACTTATCCTCAAAAGCGTAACCCGCTTCATAAGAGATAAATCCCGCTGCCCACAATCCTTGTTTTATCCGATTGTCAACTTGATTAAGGACATTATCCACTTGTGAACTGTCAAAAATAGATAAAACCTCAACCGGATTATGAAAAAAAAGGTTTCTTACCCCTTCATTATCTTTATGGGTAGACAAAAACAAGACAACCGTTTCTTTTCTGCTGATAACAGCTTCTATTTCAGAAAAACCTATTTGCTTCATATACATAAACCCTAATATCTTAATAAATTTACAAAAAGAAAAAGCAGTATACCAGAATTTTTCATATATTTAAGCAAATAATCGAGGTAATTGTTTAAAATAAGATACATTGCGCAGAATGCCGCTTAACTTTTTCTCGGCAGGAGATATATACTGCAAGAAACCGGTTTTTCCTTTAATCAACCCTAAAAAACAAAATGCCCCCAACGCCTGCATCAACCGCTGGATACCGCACAGGAAAAAACGTGTCTGCATATGCACCAAGGGTTCGCCTGTCAACATCTTATTGCAATAATAATCAAACAAATCACGGATAATGGATTCATCTAAATCCACATAAGGATCAAACAGCAAAGAAGCTATGTCGTATTCCGGCAATCCGGGACGCAATCCTTGAAAATCAATAAAATAAGGTTTTCTATCTTTAATAATTATATTTTTTGACTGTAAATCGCGATGAATAATGCTGTTTTTCATATATGACAATGTTTTTGCGAGGTTATCCATCTCACAGATAAGATTATCCGGCGGACACGATATTTTACGGTACAATTTCAGATAATTATCCGCAAAATAAGTATATTCCCATTTATACAATTCATAATCAAACGGCGCGGCGGTTACAAAAGGATTTTTCATATACTCTTTCGCTCCAACAGTATAAATCTTAACTGCGCCATCTATTATTTTCCGGTACAAATTTTTTTTATCATTGTCTGAACTGTTTTCTATAGCGGAACACAGATTTTCATCCCCTAAATCTTCCAAAACAATTAAATTTTTATCGGGATTATAAGAGTATATATAAGGAACGGCTACATCTATTTTTGATAAAAAATCACGGATATGAAAAAAATATCCGTTTTCCTGTTTTTCGTTACCGTACAACATAAGTATATAAAAAAATTTTTCATCGGATACCCTAAAATATTTCCTATCGGATCCTTGTTCGCCAACAGGCGATACGGCTGGATTTTTCATGCCGAATTTATCTGTCATAAACGATATGAAAAAATTATTATCAAGATACATCACAGTATTTTTCCTTTATGAATGCCCGATACAACCTTTTCATCGGTTACTATGACATCTTCAAGCAATGTCCCTGTTTCCAGTTTAACATTATCCCACAGAACAACATTTTTTAAACTCACATTTTCCTGAATATCACAATTTTTGCCACAATAAAAATATCCGTTAATATTTATATTTTTTATAGACTGCCTATGATAAAAAT
>JAGGZS010000172.1 GCA_021161885.1 bacterium | reverse complement strand
CATGAAAACCGTTCATATAATCTTCATCAGGCAACCCTTTGTTAATATCATAATACGTAAGGATATAACCGAGATGATTTAATATAACTTCAGCGTGCGCATGAATTAATGTCAATTCGGCAGATTTAGTTTCCGTAGAATCGTATAACGCGAGTATTGATCTGTTGATAAAAATGTTTCCATTAATCGCCAATACAGGATTTATACACACTAATAAGATAAAAAAACATAAAATTCGCAAAACAAATTTTCTCATCAAACTAAAACCTCCATTACTTAGGGAACCGTTCAAGATTAATATCGCCTACATAAGGATAAAATCCGTCAACCCGTGAACGATTATATATATTTTTTATCTGATTTTTATTATTGGCATATTCAAGTGTCAGTACGGGAATATGGTATTCGCGTGATATTTCTTTAAGAAAATCCCTATTTTCTTTTGTTACTTCTTTATCTTGAATTCCGTATTTTTGGTTTTCGAAATCATACATAGTATATAAATCTTCAACTAACGCTATATCAATGTACTTGGCAAACTTATCCAATATGGCGAGCCCGTTATTGCTTATAATTATAATATTCGGATAATTTGCCCTGATTTCTTTTATGATTTCCACCATGGCGTCCATTGAGCCTTTGAACTTTTCTTCGTCTTTCCATTCAAGATATTCCGCGGTATCGATGGTATCGAGAAAGATGCCGTCATATCCGTCTTTGAGGACTTTAGGGATTATGCGGTAAACAAAGTAATGTTTCCACTGTTCGCTTCGAGGGTCGATATAATAGTTCCCTTCCCAATCAGGGTTTTGCTCAAGGATAAAATCTTTATCTTTAAGTTCATCCCAGTACCAGCGGTAATCTTCCGCCTCGCCAAGGCTTACATAAGCGATACACACAGTGCCTTGCGATTTTATCTTATCTAAATCGTTAACATTTTCCGGTTCTAAAACAGCAAGTTTATATTTAAAAAAATCATGCCCGCCTTTTACTTCCCCGTAAAAACATATCCATGGATCAGGGCGCATTACATTTTTTCTTGCTGTATTTACACATCCGCTTAGAACAAAAACAGTAATAACAACAGCTGTAAATAAATACGAATACCGCATAAAAAATCCTCCGGCAATTTTTAAAAAATTATTTGAACAATTTTTTAAGTTAAAAAAGTCAAAATTATCAGGATAAATTTTTCTTATTTATATATCGGTTTTTCTACCTATAACTTAATAAACGAGAAACTAATCTGATAATAAAGCGCAAAAAGCAGAAAATGGATTATTGAACACCCCCTGCCGATTAGACTCAAAACCATATACTTCATAACTTAGCTCACTGCCGATAATATCTTTTTATACTATACAAAGCATACCGGTTTAATGTATTATTATAATAAATTTATATAATTAAAAACGCTGCTGAACAATCATATAGGTTCCAACCTGATTTGAAACCTATAAAGTTATATTATCGCTTTTAAAAAAACGAGGTCGCAAAAAATATTTTTTACATTTGTTATAATATTTAAAAAATTAAGGGGACAATATGACGCAAAAAATACAATCAATTGCTTTTCTGGGAAATTATTTACCCCGTAAATGCGGGATAGCAACATTCACAACAGACCTGTGCACATCATTTGTCTCAGTATTCCCAAAAATAAAAATATTTGCAATAGCAATGACAAACAAACCTGAAGAATACGAATATCCACCTATGGTAAAATTTGAAATACGCGACAGGTATATTCCTGATTACGACCATGCGGCTGATTTTATCAATTCAAGCGATCTGGACATTCTGTGTATTCAGCATGAATATGGAATATTTGGCGGAGAGTGGGGACGCTATCTCATAACACTGTTAAAAAAAATCAAGATACCCATTGTTACTACGCTACATACAGTGTTAGATGAAGATATGGGGCAGAAAAAGGTATTTGACGAGCTTATGTCTATAAGCTCTAAAATTGTTGTTTTAAGCAAAACAGCTGTTGATATGCTGGTAAATGACGATGTGCCGCGAGAAAAAATCGCATTTATTCATCACGGTATTCCTGATATACCGTTTGTTGACCCAAATTTCTATAAAGACACGTTTAAAGTGATGGGCAAAAAAGTCATCCTGACATTCGGGCTTATCGGACCTGATAAAGGAATTGAATATATGATTGATGCCATGCCGATTATTAAAGAAAAACACCCTGATATTGTGTATATGATATTGGGAGCCACACATCCGGAAATTATTAAACATTGCGGTGAAGAATACAGACTGTCTTTAAGGCGTAAAGTTGAAGAATTAAAACTGACCGATATGGTTCAGTTTCACAACCGCTTTGTCGAAATTGAAGAATTATGCACATATTTATCCGTAGCGGATATATATGTAACCCCTTATCTAAAAGAAAAACAGATTTCATCAGGAACATTGGCATATGCTATGGGTATGGGAAAAGCTGTTATTTCCACTCCGTATTGGTACGCAAAAGAATTATTATCGGATAATCGCGGAATAATTGTGGATTTTAAAGATTCTCAAGCTCTGGCGCAAAATGTTATAGACCTTTTGGATAATGATGTCAAACTGCACAGAATGAGAAAAAAGGCCTTTCAATTCGGTCGGGATATGGTCTGGCATAATGTGGCTTTGAAATATATGAGCCTATTCAACCAGGCTGTAGCGCAATACAACCCTAAAAAAACATTCTCCGCGGAACAGAAACTCCTTTCTCCTGCTAATGTACCTGCCATTAACCTTAATCATTTAAATTCGCTTACAACGGATTTCGGCATTTTACAACACGCAAAGTTTACTATACCTGATTTTAAACACGGCTATTGCCTTGATGATAATGCCCGCGCGCTTATTGTCGCTACAAAATATTATAAAGTTTTCAACGACCCGGATATACTTCCATATTTAAAAAAATATATGGCATTTGTAATGTATTCACAGAGAGACGATGGAACTTTTATCAACTTTTTCAATATGGATTTGAATCCGGTCGATAAAGACGAAGTTGTCTCCGATGATTGTTTCGGCAGGGCAATCTGGGGACTCGGGTATTGTATTGCATACGCTCCCGATTATTACTGGATGATTGGAAAGACATGTTTTGATAATGCCATTAAATATGCTGATAATTTAAACCTGAGGGGGTCGGCATACGCTCTGCTGGGACTCCATTATTATCTGAAACGATATTGTGGAAGCACATGGGAAAAAACTCTTATACAAAAACTGGTGAAGAAAATAATCGGGCTATACAAAACAAATGTAACACAAAACTGGCAATGGTTTGAATCAAAACTCACGTACAGCAATGGTGTAATTCCCACGGCGCTATGGATTGCTTATAATCATTTACAAGATCAGCAAGTATATGATACCGCAAAGTCAACAACAGATTTTTTATGGAATATTTGTATACGCAATAATATTTTATCACTTGTCGGGTCAAACGGTTGGATGACAAAAGGGTCGGACGAAAAATGTCATTTTGACCAGCAGCCGATTGATGCCGCATGGATGGTTACTCTGGCGCAAGCAGCATATCGCTGCACAAACGATACGATATATTTAGATTATATGAAAAAAGCTTTTGCATGGTATCTTGGAAGAAACGACCTGAACCTTCCTTTATACGACTATATTACAGGCGGATGTTATGACGGGCTTATGTCCGCAGGCGTTAACCGTAACCAAGGCGCGGAAAGCACCATTATGTTCCTATTGTCGCTTATGGCATACAATGAAACGGTTGTGGAGGAGGATGGACTAGGGATAAGCACTGTATCCCCATTACAGAAAATATAATAAATTATACACACTTATAGGAAAAATATGAAACACTCAGGCAAAAAAATTGCTGTTCTTTCACCAGTCGCATGGCGCACGCCTCCGCGTCAATACGGAGCATGGGAAACCGTCGCCAGCAACATTACTGAAGGATTAGTTGCGCGGGGATGGGATGTTACCCTTTTCGCAACAGCCGATTCCATTACAACTGCCCGGCTACATGCGGTTATTGACAAAGGATATGAAGAGGATAAAAATGCCGATCCGAAAGTATGTGAGTATACGCACATCAGTGAAGTGTTTGAACATGCCGGTCAATTCGATTTAATCCACAGCCATTATGATTTTATGGCATTGACATATTCACGCCTGATAACAACACCTGTCCTTACCACAATTCATGGATTTTCTTCGCCGAAAATATTATCCGTTTATGAAAAATACAACAATCATGTTCATTATGTATCAATAAGCGATTCTGACCGGGCTCAATCGCTGAATTATCTTGCTACCGTTTATAATGGAATCGATATTTCAATGTGCGCATATAAAGAAAATCCCGGCACCAATTTAGTTTGGCTGGGAAGAATCCATCCTGATAAAGGCGTGCATCTGGCAATTGAACTTGCGCGGCGGACTGGGATCCCTTTAGTCTTAGCCGGTATTATTCAGGATAAAAATTATTTTGATGAAAAAGTCGCCCCGTTTATTGATAATAAATTAATACATTATATAGGTCCTGTCAATGCTCAGCAGCGCAACGAATTGTTTTCTAACGCGCTTGCGCTTATTCATCTAAATCTGCTGCCGGAACGGTTCGGGCTTGTTATGGCTGAAGCTATGGCTTGCGGAGTACCGGTTATTGCTATGGATAGAGGATCCTGCAGGGAAGTTATCGAGGATAAAAAAACCGGTTTTCTGGTTAATAATGTATCCGAGGCCGTCGATAAAGTTAATAAAATAAAATCATTAAACCCTATGGATTGCCGTATGCGTGTTGAACAAAATTTTACCGTTGAGTGTATGGTTAAAAATTACGAAAAAGTTTATGAACAAATATTTATATGACATAGTCTACATTATTATAAATAATATATAGGCAAAGATGGTATGCGCAATAATAGAATCATTAAACGCTATAAAAAAAATCCCATATTGACCAAAGACGATATTCCATATCCGGTACACACTGTCCATAATGCCGGTATGGCGAAATATCAAGATAAATATATTATGCTCTTTCGATCACACCTCAACACCGGACGCTCAATAATAGGGCTCGCCGAGAGTAAAGACGGTTTCTCCTTTAAATCCCGACCAGAACCGTTTATTGTACCCTGTACTGAAGGAATCTTTGCGCAATACGAGGAATTCGGCGTTGAGGATCCCCGAATATCATGTATAAATGATGAATATCTTATAACTTACAGCGCTTATTCCCGTTATGGAGTTCGTATAGGATTAGCAAAAACAAGAGATTTTGTGTCTGTTGAACGGATTTCTCTCATTACACAGGCAGATTTACGCAATGCAGTTCTGTTCCCTGAAAAATATAATAATATGTATGTGAGGCTCGACAGGCCTCATTCAGAAATATCTCCGTGGTCTATCTGGATAAGTTATTCGCCCGATCTTAAATTCTGGGGAGAATCAAAACTTATTATGACACCCATGCAATATCATTGGGATGAAATGAAAATCGGTCCCGGAGCGACTCCGTTTAAAACAAAAAAAGGATGGCTCCATATTTATCATGGTGTTTTTCAAACCATGGCAGGAGCTGTTTACAGACTGGGCGCTGCATTGCATGATTTAATCGACCCATCAAAAATTATCGCAGTCAGCGACAGCTGGATTCTTGAACCGGAAGACCCGTGGGAAAGAACAGGGTATGTACCGAACGTAGTATTCTGCTGCGGCGCTATCCCTGAAGATGATGGAACCGTCAAGATTTACTGGGCTGGCGCCGATACGGTTATGTGTGTCGGAACGGCATCTATTGATGATCTGGTAAATGCCTGTATTGATAATCCGCGCAATTAAGCAGTATAAAAATTGAAAGGATGTAAAAAGAATGACTGAGCATAAACCAATTATTGTTATTTCAAGTTGGGTCCCACGCTTATGCGGTATTGCGACATTTGCCGAGGAAGCTGTTGAATTTATCAAGAAAGCCAATCCCGAAAGACAGGTCTACATAATATCTCATACCGACGGCAGAGGAAAAAACATTTTTCCCATTATTGATATGAAGCGCAAAGACTGGTATATGCCGGTATTAAAAAAAATTAAAGAACTTAAGCCGTATATAGTCCATCTCGAGCACGAATACGGTTTATATAATTATATTGATGAAACAGGTAAAAGTGATAATAATACGGGTTTTTTAACATTAATAAAAAAACTTAAAAAAAACCGCATTCCAACTATTGTAGAACCGCATACGGTACATGGTCGACTGCGTGAACAGGAAGAGTTGTTTATAAAAAAACTTGCGCAAAACTGCACAGTATTACTGTTTAAATGCGCTTATCAGAAATGGCGTTTAGGATGGACATTTAACGGTCTGGGCTGGAAACTTCCATCTAATATAATGATTGTGCCGCATGGCGCCCGCCCTGACCGCAAATACGGACCTGCTGATGTACCGTTTCTAAAAGAAGAACTTGGGTTGCCGGAATTTATTGACAAGCATGTTGTAGGTCTTGTCGGATGGATTCAGAACAATAAACGATGGGACCTGATTATAGATATTTGGGAAGAACTGCAAGAAAAAATAGAAACCTTTACCGGTCAGCAGTGGTGTTTGTTAGGCGCTGGTAAAATGCGTGATCCGCATCATTTAAAGGATTATAAATTATATAAGAATAAACTTGAGATACTCCAAAAAAAAGGTAAGGCTAAATTTTATGAATTTATTCCTCGGGGAGAAATATATTATCAGGTTATGGGAATCTGTGATTTTATTCTCCTCCCTTCATTCGATGAAACCCAATCAGGCACATTGGCGCGTATCATAGCGCTTAATAAACCGTATATCACTACCGCGCCGCTGGAAGGATTGACCAGCCAGACGGTAGAGAGTAAAGGCGGACTGCTGTTTTCAAATATGAAAACCCTGAAGGATGGAATTCTGCGTCTTGCAACCGACGAACCATTGAGATTTATGCTCGGCGGCAACTTGAGAAAATATTTAGATAATGTTGTCAGCTGGGAAGTGGTCGCGAAAAAATATAATCAGGCATATCAGTTGGCTGATAACGAAATCCGTAATAATATACCTGTATCTATACCATTAGAATTTAAGGATATTTGATGACTATAGAAAAATACCGGTACAACCCGATTTTAACTAAAGAGGATGTTCCTTTTCGCGTCAACAGTATTTTTAACGCAGGGGCGGTGAAATATGATGGATCGTATCTGCTTCTTGCCAGAGTGGAAATGCCCAACGGCAGATCGTCCTTTGTCCTTGCCCGAAGCGATGACGGCATCAAATTTACTGTGGATAAAAAAATATGTCTTGCTCCTGAAGACCATACCGAGTGTTACGGTCTTACTGAATGGGGTATTGAAGATCCGAGAATTACAAAATTAGATGACTATTATTATATCTGTTATACGGGATATTCAAAGTTTATGCCGGTTGTTATACTTACAAGAACAGTGGATTTTAAAATATTTGAAATTCTTGGTCCTATTACGGAAGCATCTAATAAAGATGCTGTCCTATTTCCAGAAAAAATAGGGTCTTTTTACTGGAAAATTGATCGCCCTACTGCGGAAAAACGACAGGATATATGGATTAACTGCAGTCCTGACATTATTCACTGGGGTCAGCATCGTGTTTTGCTTGAGCCTGCGCCGGGCACATGGGAAGGCAGCAAAATCGGCATATCCGCTCCTCCGGTCAGAACAGAAAAAGGATGGCTTGTAATGTATCACGGTGTCCGAAGTTTCGCTATGGGATCATTGTATAAGCAGGGCATTATCCTGCTGGATTTACATCAGCCGTGGAAAATTATCGGACAAAGCCGTGAACCGTTTCTATATCCTGAAGAGGAACATGAACGCATTGGTGATGTCGGAAATGTTATTTTTTGTAACGGATGGATTATTGAGGATGACAAAAAAGTAAAAATTTATTATTCCGGCGCGGATATGAATATTTGTTTAGCGACAACCACGCTTGATTATCTCCTTTCGCTCTGTCAGCCACGCGCTATCTAACATATATCCTATCACTGTCAAAAAATAAAACCTCACCCGAGTTTGCCGGCGGCTTCTTAATAATTTTTGTTTCTAATAATTACCACCTGTTTCATTACTGGGAAACAAAATATGTGGAGCTTTTACCCCCACTACCTCAACAACAGACTAAAATCGGTAGTTTTGGTGATCAGTAAAATAAAAAATTAAATGATAAAAAAATCAATTTTTTTGGCTTTTATGATAGTTAGAATATGCTATGGCAGTCTAAACGGTAGACTGCCACAAAAAAAAATTATTATATTGTATTTATTTTTAAAAATTTCATATAATCTGTTAAAATTATATTTTACTAATAATATCCTCGCGCTTAACTAAAGTTATTCGTTAAAAAGTCGAATAAAAAACTATCTTCAACAACAAACTTTCATTTTAAAGAGAGTAAAAAAAATGACAGAAAATTCGATAAAACAAATTCCCGCTCACATTTATTCGCCTCAAGGCGTGCAAGTCGGCGGGATATCCGGCAGATTTATAACAGATAAACTCATGTTAGGAGAACTTATAGGGGCTCGGGAACTCATCATAAGATTATTCATAAGGGATTTCAGCGCAAAATATAAACAATCTGTGCTCGGCATGTTATGGGCAGTGCTCCTGCCTCTGATTACGGTTACGATTTTTGTATTTATAAATCACGCAGGGGTTTTTAATACAAAAAATATCAATATGCCGTACCCGCTTTATGTTTTGATAGGCACAACATTTTTTAATTTTTTCAATGCCGGAATTGTAGCCTGCACAAATTCAATCATTCAGGCAAGCCAGATGTTGACAAAAATAAATTTCCCGAAGATAACTTTAGTTATATCCGCGGCAATGCAGGGGTTTGTCGATTTTGCCGTTAGAATAATACTTCTGATGATAGCATTCGTTATTTTTTCTTATAAACCAAATTATATGGGGTTGGCGTTATCGTTGTTATGCCTGATACCTTATTTTCTTTTTATGTTGGGATTAGGATTTATGCTCGCTTTACTGACCGGCATCATGAGAGATATAATGACTATAGTAAATTTCGGATGTATGGGACTTATGATGCTCTCCCCTATTCTATATCCTATCGAGCAGGATAGTTTGCTCGGCAAATTAAACCGATTTAATCCCATAAACTATTTCGTGAATTTTCCAAGAGATATAATAATGGACGGCAAATCAGATTTATTAATAGGATTTACGATAATGAGTGTTTCATCATTAATATTCTTTTATATCTGCTGGAGATTTTTTTATCTCGCTCAAACCAAGATAACGGAGCGTGTATAAAATGACTGATTACGCAATGCGGGTTAACAATGTATCTAAAAAATTCTGCAAACGGTTGCGATACACTATGCTGTACGGCGCGTTAGATTTAACAAGCACTTTTTTTAATGTACACCAAAATTTTAATAGATTGCGTACGGGTGAGTTCTGGGCATTAAAGGATATTGATTTTGAAGTAAAAAAAGGTGAAGCGGTCGGATTGATAGGAGCGAACGGAGCGGGTAAATCAACTATGCTTAAACTCTTAAACGGTATATATATGCCTGATAATGGAGAGATAGAGGTTTACGGCAGAGTCGGAGCGTTGATTCAAGTAGGCGCCGGGTTTCATCCTATGCTGACCGGCAGGGAAAACATTTATGTGAACGGCGAAATACTCGGAATGAAAAAAAAATTTATTGATAAACATTTTGACGAAATAGTCGATTTTTCGGGAATAGAAGATTTTATCGATACCCCCGTCAAACATTATTCAAGCGGTATGTTCGTACGGTTAGGGTTTGCTGTGGTTGCGTTTTGCCAGCCGGAAATTTTGTTAGTTGACGAGGTGCTGGCTGTAGGCGACACTAAATTTCGCAGAAAATGTTTAGAACATCTATCTAAATTACAAAAACAAGGCGTAACTTTTATTATAGTCAGCCATAATATGCAAATGTTAGAAGGTATTGCCTTGAAAGGTATTTTTTTTGATAAAGGCAATTTAATACATTATGGAAATATACAAGACGCAATATCTGAATATGAAACGTTGATGCTTTCACAAAAAATTGCTGAAGAAATAACGAATTTCAACATTAACGCATCTTCTGATTCTTTAAAAATAATTAACAAATGGGATGGATACAGCACGGATGAAATCGAAATAAAATATATTAAACTTAAAGGACAAAATAATGAATATAAGAAAAAATTTTGTTCTTCAGATACAGTTACAATAGAAGCTGTAATTGATAGTGAAATCTCCGATACTGTAAATATCAGAGCATTTTTCAGAAATATAGAAAATGTAACTTGTCTTGGCACCGATAAAATATGCGATATAACTAAAGGACGCCAAAAAATTGAACTGATTTTTAATCCTATCCAAATTACTACCGGAAGATATAAATTGGTTTTTCATATTTATCCTGCTTCATCAATGACTACTCCATACACAAATGGTCATTACGGTTATTTTGATGTTATTAAACAAGGCAGCTCTTATGAACCAGGCAAAAATGCGCCTTACTGCTGGATTGACCCGCAGATAAAAATTACTAAATTAACGTAGGGATTATCTACTGTAATGATAACATCTTCAAAAATAATTTTCAAAGCATTAGATTTTATCAATGCCCGGAATACAGGTAATATTGGCGAATATAAAATGTGGGAAGACGGAGAAGTTACTTTGTATTCGTCTTGTTTTGCGGTGATGTTGTATCATTATTTCGGCGCATTGCCAAAATTTAGTAAATCACAACTAAAACAATGGGCGGAATATATAAATAGCTGGCAAGATAGGGAAACAGGTTATTTTATCGGACCTGAAATTCGCAGTGATGAATTAATCAATAAAAAACATAATTATGAACATGTGCTTATGCATTTAAGCGCACATGTTCTTCCCGCATTAGATATACTTGGTGTTTCTCCTAAATATCCTTTAAAATTCGCCCATAAATTTTTAGTCGCTAACAATTTAACAAAGTGGTTAGAAAATAGGGACTGGAACGACGCATGGCTGGAAGGAAATAATTTATTATTTATCGGGCAGTTTTTAGTATATTTACGCGATCAAGAGAAAAAAAACAAGGCGTCTCAATCTTTAAAATTTTATTTTGACTGGTTAAACTCTCAGCTCGATCCGGCTACCGGTCTTTGGGGTACTAATGGATATTGTTCTAATTTTGTTGCTATGTGCGGAGGGTATCATCAATTATTAGTGTACTATTATGAAAACAGAAATATATTGTATAAAAAAAATTTAATAGATACAGTGTTGTCTTTACAACATAAAGACGGCGGGTTCAGCCCGGCAGGCGGCGGAGGTGCTTGCGAAGATGTAGATGCCTGTGATATCTTAGTGAACCTCTATAAACAGATAGATTATCGCAGGTCGGAAATAAGAGTTGCTTTACGTAAACTCTTAAAAGCTGTTATAACTAAACAAATGCTTGACGGCGGGTTTGTTTATAAAAAAGATGTTTCCTTTATCCATATGGGGGTCGGGAAAACAAAATCTCCGGCAAATGTATCTAATATGTTTGCAACTTGGTTTCGTATTCATACCATTGCACTGATAGATGAAATTCTCGGCGATAAAAAAAAATCTTTGGTAAATTGGAATTTCAATAATGTTTGCTCAATGGGATGGCATAGAAAATGGAAAGAACAACTTAATTTTTCCAACTATTGCATGGATTTAATCGTAACACCATTTAAAAAAGTAGTTATTAACTTTTTATTATTTCCTAAAAAAATTTTGGCTAAAATATAT
>JAGGZS010000046.1 GCA_021161885.1 bacterium | reverse complement strand
ATAATTTCTTGATATTTTTAGTCCTGATTCAACGTATAAAGTAGTTCGGTCAGGCATTGACCCGTGGAGGTGTCATGCTGTATATATGAACCGGCTTTGAAATCTTTGATATTCATTCACCTTTTTATATTCAAGGCATAGAAATAAAGAGATATTTTATTTAAATATAAAAATCCACGATACGTTTATCTATTATTTTTTTTATCTTTATCGGATTTTTTCTTAAAAATATTTTGGATGATCATCAGCTCGCCCATTTCACTGCCTTCTATTACGTGCCCGATATACTGGAAAACGTATCCGAAAATAAAACATAATATCCCGTATAAATAATACCCTTTTATCACGATTATCCCTGCGGCGAACGTCATAGGTATTCCAATAATATGCAGAACAATGTCCACCGGATATTTATGTCTATATAGCCATGTTTTTATAAAATCGTTTGCCATATTCAAAACTCCTATATTCACAGCGTTATGGTTTTTCTTTTTTTATACAACAATTCGTATAAAAAAGTCAATCCCCGAAGCCAAAGGATTTGACCTCGGGGATTATAATACAGAGGGAATGTTTTTATTAGCATTTAGAAAAACCGCAACTGTAACACTTAGCGCATCCTTCCTCAAAATAAAGCTGTTCATTGCATTCCGGACATTTTATTTTGAATGCGCCGTTTCTGCCGGTACTTTTTTTATTGCCGTTATTTGTATTTTTTAACATTGATAAATCGGCTTTACCTAATAAAAGGCTTTGAAGCCCGAACATTTTTTTTGCCGCCATATATTTTTTTATAGCTTTAGCGAGTCCGTCAGCAAGAGATATGACCCTGCCGTCTTTGCTGGGTACAGACAGGCTTGAGCCGATACCGTCTAATTGGCGTAAAGCGAGTTTTAACGAGCCGTTGCATCTTAAAAATAAAGACAGCATTCTGCAGATTGCTTCAAGATCGCTGTTTGCTATGTCGCCGCCTTTACCGAGTTGCGCGAAAACTTCTCTTTCTTTACCGGTATCCGGTTCAACAGCTATTTTTACATGCATATTGCCGAAAGGTGTTTTTTGCCGGATCCGCAAACATGACATAATTTCCGGAATAGATATCGGTTTTACACATTCAGCAGGTTTTGGTGCTTGAGCTTTTTTTTCTTTCTTGTCATGAGCCATCGGCTGGTTCATCCTGCATCCGTCTCTATAAACGGTAACTCCTTTTACTTCGTATTCAAAAGCAAGTCTATAAATGTTTTCAACCTGTTCTTTTGTCGCATTATGGGGGAAATTTATTGTTTTTGATATGCTTGAGTCGCAATGGTGCTGGAAACCCGCCTGCATTTTGATATGCCATTCCGGCGTAATATCATGGGCGGTTACGAAGATTTGTTTTATTTTTTCCGGTACGGAATTAAATTTCAACAGGGATTCACCGGACGCGAGTGAGTTTATCAGTGTATCTGAATAAAAATTATATCTTTTCGCTGTCTCGGAAAAAGTCTGGTTTACTTCTATAAGTTTTTCTCCATTAAGCACATTCCTGAAAAACGCTAATGAGAATAAAGGTTCTATACCGCTTGAACAGTTAGCTATAATACTTATGGTTCCTGTCGGGGCCACAGTTGTTGTGGCGGCATTGCGCATACTGCGTTTATGGTCTTTGTCCCATTTACTGCCTTTCCAGTTAGGAAACACTCCTTTGAGTTTTGCTAATTCTTCGGATGCATTATGGCTTTCATCGTTTATGAACTGCATGATTTTTTCGCCCATTTCAACGGCTTCATCTGAAGAATATGGTATACCCATTTGAAAAAGGGCGTCGGCAAAGCCCATAACCCCTAACCCGATTTTTCTGTTGCCTTTGCATATTTCGGCGATTTGAGGCAGCGGATATTTATTAGCGTCTATTACGTTGTCGAGAAATCTGGTAGCTATATGGACAGTTTCTTTTAAAGATTTAAAATCAAGATAAGGTTTATTATTTTTTTCGCGAACAAATTTAGAGAGATTAATGCTGCCTAAATTACATGCTTCATAGGGTAGCAGAGGTTGTTCTCCGCATGGGTTAGTCGCTGAAATGCGTCCGAGATGGGGAGTTGGGTTATCCCTGTTAATCCGGTCAATAAAAATCAAACCTGGTTCGCCGGATGCCCAAGCGCAGTCTAAAATCAGGTTAAATACATCTTTTACAGACCAGAATTTATCTTTCTCGTCTTTTCGCTCAAGAGGAGATGATTCGCCGGTTCTTGGATTTATTACTATATGATTGGAATCCGGCGCTTCATTTAGTTTTTTCATAAATGAATCCGGGATACTAATTGAAAGATTAAAATTTGTTAGTTTGGTGAGGTCGTCTTTTATAGTGATGAATTCGATAATATCAGGATGGGTTATGTTTAAAATACCCATATTAGCGCCTCTGCGGAAAGCGCCCTGCTGGATTGCTTCGGTTGCTTCGGAAAAAACTTTTAAAAATGATAACGGTCCTGATGTTGTTCCGCCGGAACTTGTAACTATATCGCCGTTAGGTCTTAGACTGGAAAAATCAAATCCGGTGCCGCCGCCGGCTTTTTGGATAAGGGCGGTGTTTTTGATAGAAGTGAATATCCCGTCGATACTGTCTTCAATAGGCAAAACAAAACACGCGCTTAACATCCCCATGCTTCTGCCCGCGTTCATAAGGGTAGGTGAGTTAGGCATAAATTTCCCGCTTACCATAAGGTTGTAGAATTTTATCTCGAGTTCGTCAGCCTGGTTGTTATCGATATTAAGCCCCGTTTTTTCCGCGTCGGCTACTATTTTAGCGACTCTGGAAAACAATTCTTCGGGTGTTTCTATAACTTTTCCTTTTTTATCCTTTTTTAAATATCTTGCTTGAAGTACTCTTATGGCGTTTTCAGTTAATGAAATGGGTTCACGGGTGATTTTTTGTTTTTGCGACAGTGTTGCGGTAGGCATATTGTTTCCCCTCCGGATTTTTAATTGGATTAAAAAGATTAAAATTATATTAGCATGGCGAAAGCAGGGCATGTCAACAAAAAAAAACACAATATTATGTAAAAAATTTTTCTTCAAAACACAATATGTTGTGATTTTACACTATTTGTTGTTTGTGTAATTTGTTTTTGCTGAAATTTATATTCGAGTTTTATTTTGTTGAAAAAAAGCGCATTTTGCCTACAATGTTATATGAAAAATAAATTTTTTAAAATTAAAGATATTTTCGGTAAGGAGGGAATTTTGAAAGTAGGTTTGATAGGGTTGCCGCAGAGTGGAAAAACAACATTATTTAACGCGTTAACTAATTTGAAAATTGATGTATCCGGGTATGCTATCGAGAAAATCGAGTCTCATATCGGGGCGGTTAAAGTTCCTGATCCGAGAATCGATCATTTATGTTCGGTATACAATCCGAAAAAAGTAAGTTTAGTAGAAATGACTTTTACGGATATAGGCTGTAAAAAGCGTGATGACGGACGCAGTGAATTTGATGTGCAGGCGTTGAGGGGGCTTGATATGCTGGCGGTAGTTATACGGGCATTTGAATCGGATACGGTTCTGCATCCGCTTGGCGAGGTCAATCCGATGAGAGATTTACGTTATCTTGAAAGCGAGTTTATACTCGAAGACCTTGATCTTATTGAAAAAAGGCTTGAAAGAATCAAGAAAGATATAAAACGCAATAATAAGGAAGCTGTTAAGGAACAGGAGTATTTAATAAAATTTAAAGCGCATCTCGAGCAGGAAAAACCTTTGCTTACTTACGAATTTGACGCGCAAGGAGAAAAATTGTTTAGGGGGTTTCAGTTCCTCACTCTTAAACCTGTTTTGTTGGTTTTTAATACTGGAGAAACCGAATCAAATACCGTAGACTATAAACAGGCGCAAGAAAAAATTAATACTGCTGGAGGAAAATTCTTGTGCCTTTGCGCAAAACTGGAGATGGAAATAGTCTATCTTGATGATGAAGATAAAGAATTGTTTTTGGAAGAGTTGGGTATAAATGAACCTGTCCTGAATAGATTTATCATAACTTCGTTTGAACTGCTTGACAGAAGCGTATTTTTTACAGTAGGTCCTGATGAGGTAAAAGCATGGGAAATTCCGTCTAAAATTTCGGCTAAAGAAGCGGCAGGAAAAATTCATTCCGATATAGCCAGAGGGTTTATACGGGCTGAAGTTTTGGCTTATAACGATTTTGTCAAATGCGATAACAGTTATACAATCGCCCGCTCAAAAGGGTTAGTAAGGTTAGAGGGTAAAGAATATAACGTCAAAGACGGCGATATTATAGAATTTAGGTTTAATGTTTAAATTAAAGTGCTCTCCTGATTATCCCGAAATTTTATAGTAGTAATTTTTTTTTTAAAGATTTTGAAAAATAATGTGCAGGGATAATACAAAAAAAGGAGCAGAATATGAAATATAAAACTGTTGATAATGATTTATGGCGCGTATTTCGAATAATGTCTGAATTTGTAGACGGTTTTCAGCTGTTTATGAATTTAGGACCTGCTGTATCTGTTTTTGGATCTGCGGTAACGCCCGTGGATGACGAGTATTATGCAAAAGCTGAGAAAGTATCTTCACTTTTAGTCCATTCGGGTTTTGCGGTAATAACAGGCGGAGGACCCGGGATAATGGAGGCGGCTAATAAGGGAGCTACCGAAGCGGGCGGTGAATCGATAGGGTTGAATATAGTTCTTCCCCGCGAACAGAAACCCAACCCGTTTGTCAAGACAATGCTTGAGTTTAACTATTTTTTCTGCAGGAAGGTAATGTTTATCAAATACGCCAAAGCGTTTATTGTGCTTCCGGGCGGGTTTGGAACTATGGACGAACTTTTTGAGGCGTTGACATTAATACAGACAAAAAGAACCCAAAAGTTTCCTGTTATTATGATCGGAAAAAAATACTGGTCTGGATTAACTCATTGGTTATATAATGCTATGCTCAAAGATAATAAAATCAGAAAAAAAGATTTTGATTTGTTTCAGGTGGTTGAAGAACCGGAGGAAGCGGTAAATATAGTTGATGAATTTTACAAAAATTTTATTAAGGAGAATGGACAAACTAAATGAGATTAAATAAACTGCCCAAACGTTTTTTTTGGTTGATATTTTTTATTTGTTTTTTTAATAACCTTGTTTTTGCTAAAGATGACTTTTCGGTTAAATCTATTTGCCAATACCGGGCGGATAATCCTGATGATTTGCCGTTAGTGCTTGGTATCCCTGGTTTTCGGCTGCCTGGTGTTTCAATGCCCCAAGAGAAACATTTCGGTAAACTAAAAGAGATACTTACCGATTCTGGAATTCCTTTTTATTGTATAACTTATGATTCCGATGCGTACCCGTTGACTCGCGAAGCCGATCTTTCATCAGATTCGTTATCCATTGCTTCAACGCGCGTTATCCCTTCAATCGTAAGGGTAATAAAATTAGAGAAGGAACGGCGTAAAAAAGAAAAATTGCCTCCTGTGAAAGATATTATTATGGTTATGTACAGTCAAGGCACTGTTGTTTCCTACGGGTTTGTGCGAAGAATGCATTATTTTAAAAGGCAGTATAAAAATTTCTCCGAACTTTTTGGCAAGGAGCATAAAGCTATCGCTAAAGATCCAATATTTATTTCATATCTTGACGCAGTGAACGATTTTAATTTTATTAATAAAATTAAGATACAGCGTGAACGGGATTTCAACAATGATATTGATTTTAGAAATTTTTACGAACGCACAGTAGAAAAAATGCAGGAAAAATATGAAATCTTTGAACAGTACCTTATTGACCCCAAGGTTATTTATCCTGAAGTGGATAAATTTGAGCCTGTTGATACGCATAAATATCCTAAACGGTACGTAAAAATACGCCAATTCGCTTTAAAGGCAAGGAGCGATCCTAAGGAACTGAATAAAATTCAGCAGTATATAAAAAATTATGCTATGTTCAGGGATATTATGGGTTTGAATTTTATGTATTTTTCTATATGCGGTTCAATCTTCGGGTCGCCGGAAGCTAACTCAGGTTATGGGCTGCTGCAGAATTTTCCTGTGGGGCAACTGTTTGTGCAGGGAATTAACCAGATAAAAGATACAAGACTGGGCAGTTTTCATCATACTCAAAAAATAAAAAATCTTATACGTGAAAGTAAATTGCCGGATTATCCTATAACTAAGCAAAATACTTTATTTATTGTTGGAGCTAACGGTGAGCACGGGGATGATTATGTTGATCAGCCGAGTGCTCATATAAGCGGGCATGGGTATGTAAATATTGATTTAACACAAGATAATGTGGAACCTAATAACAAATTTAATAATAAAGAGATATATAAAGTAAAAATGCAGGTTTTGCCGGAGATGAATGTTGTGCCCTTACGGGTGCACCATTTTCCTGTAAAAACATTTTTGGGATTAGGACCTACATTGACCGGAGGGGCTTATTTTAAAGAAGGACATCCTGTTCTGCCGTATTTAACGGCTTTTATGTTTAAAGATTTTGATACAATCGATAAATTAATTAAACTTAATGATGATTATATGCGCCAGTTTATGCTGGAATTTACCTTCAGCCATATTACTAATGACGCCCAAACAGACGAACAAATCGCTAAACGGCGCAAGAATTTGTTCATCGGCGGATTAATCTCTCAATTTATAAAAGACCTTGAAGTTAAAATTAAAAATAGGCCTGCTTGTGTCGATTTACAAGGTAAATATTTTAACGCAGATAACTTAACATATGTTATTATAGGCTGTTATGAAGACAGTATTTTTTATATGGGTAAACCTGAAATTAAACATGTAGATTTTCAAATTAAGGCTCATGGGTTTGAGCCTGTAACTCTCAATTTACCAATTCGTCCGGGTAAAATACTTTTTGTAAATATCAGACTTAAGGAACAGAAATAATTATGGCTTTACACTGTGGTATAATAGGATTGCCCAATGTCGGCAAATCAACATTATTTAACGCGCTTACATCGTCTTCGGCGGAAGCTAGTAATTATCCGTTTTGCACTATTAAATCTAATGTTGGCATAGTACAAATCCCTGATGAGCGGTTAATTGAAATTGAAAAATTGATTACCACTAAAAAAGTAGTGCCCGCTAACATAGAATTTGTTGATATTGCCGGTTTAGTCAAGGGTGCCCATAAAGGCGAGGGGTTAGGCAACCAGTTTCTCGCTAATATTTTAGACATGGATACCCTCGTTCATGTAGTGCGTTGTTTTAGCGCCTCGGATGTTATGCACGTGGAAGGGGATATCGATCCTGTACGGGATATTGAAATTATAGAGATGGAAATTTTGCTCAAGGATATTGAACTTATAGAGCGTAGAATTGAACGTATGCGCAAAACAGCTAAATCTGGCGATAAAACTGCCCGCAAAGATATAGCGGCTTGTGAAAAGTTGGTGGAAATTTTGAATCAGGGCGGTGCGTTGACATCATATAATATAAGTTCGGATATGCAATATGTTGTAGACGATATGAAACTTCTTTGCGCTAAACCTGTAATATATGTCCTTAATATATCTGAAAATGATATTGGAAAAGATACGCAAATGCTTGAAACGGTAAAAAAATATGCTGTGGAAAAAGGAATATCGGTTGTGTGTATTTGTAGTGAACTTGAAGAAGAATTGTCCCAATTATCCCCTGAGGACAGGAAAGATTTTCTCGATGATTTATCTATAAATGAAGTGGCATTGGCTTCAATGATAAAACAGGTGTATAAAACACTTCATATAGTAACTTTTTTTACAGCTAATCCAAATGAGCTGCATGCGTGGACAGTTTTTAAGGGTATAAAAGCTCCTCAGGCAGCGGGTAAAATTCATACTGATTTTGAGAAGGGTTTTATTCGGGCTGAGGTTATATCTTATGAAGATTACATAGCTTACGGCGGTGAACATGGCGCTAAAGAGCATGGCGTAATGCGAATAGAGGGAAAAGATTACGTAGTCTCTGACGGCGATGTTGTCTTTTTTCGGTTCAATATCTAAAATTTTTTCTATTCCTTTGTAATTAAAAATATATTTTTATTGTTAACAAAATATAAAAACAGTGTAAAATATTTATATGGGTTTAATATCAATTTATCAAAGGGGGTATCGTATGAAAAATTCACTAAAATTTATTGTTATATTTATTTTTGTTTTAAATAGTTTTGTTGTTCCGGTATTTAAGTTAAGTTGCGAAGAAGGAGATGCCGGCAAAAAAAACGGACAGATTGAGCAGATGCAAAAATATTCTAAAGAAATTGAAAAAAATATTGCTGAATCTGTAAAATGTCTTGATGAACAAAGAACATTTTTTGTGGAAGACAAGACGGAACAGAAATACATTGATTACAATAAATCCATACTTGAAATGAAAGAGTATGAAATTGATTTAATGAAAAAAATGGTAAAAGCCGCTATATCTAATGATGTCAGCGCACTTGAGCGACTTGAACAGGAAAAAAACAAAATCAGCAGGGAAATAAATCTAATAGAATTAAAAAAGGAAAAGGAATATGTTTTAAATACTTATAACGAAAATCATAGACAATATATTGATGATAAAAAAATAAAGTCCGGGTTGAAATTAGTTGAGCAGTCTTATGACGATATAATAACAGCGCAGGAAGCGCAATACGAGGCGGAACAAAATTTAAAAAACGCTTATGACAGAAAAGATAAAGCCGTAAAATTAATGGATATTTATTTTCTTGAAGCGCAGAAAAATAAAAAAATTAATGAGTTAGGCAAATAAAAAATAATTTTTTATTTTAGTATAGATTCCAAATTAACGCGATATATGTCATAAGCCGGGTGTGTGCTGTTTACCGGTTGTGAAGTGTATATTTTCTCATAAGCGGGAGTTAATCCTGTTTCTTGTTCAAGAAGTTTAAATACGTTTTTGTCTTTGGACGGGTTGATAATAAAAAGGACACTCATTTTTTCTAATTTATCTTTATCATCGTTCATTCTATTGAGTAATTGTTTTATTCCTGCTTGGGTTTTAAAGTTAGCCGGTTTTTTTAAAATCAAACCTTTTTCTTTTTCTTTAAAAAAATACCAGTCTATCCAAGGCCATGTTTCATCGGTATAATAAACAGCGGCCGGCATACGGTTTTGTTTTATGAATTCTGTTGTGGGTTTAATTGATTCGCTGTATGAATAATTTGCTCCGTCCGGAAAAGTTTGCATATGTACCGGAGTTTTAAATATCCAGTAACTGATTATCAAGCCATACAAAAGAGGTGTTAAATTTTTTTGTTTTTTAAATATTTTAAATTGGGCGGAAACCCTTTTTAAAATCAAGTTAAGACTTAATGCAAAAAGTATTATAAAAGATGATGATATAATCAATAAGTACCTTGAATATAAAGGATAATCCAGCAGAGATATAACAAGGTCATAGCTGACAACAAATACAAGTAAAGAAAAAATTTCAAGAAACCGTTTTAAATCATGTTTGTTCTTTTTACTGAAATATTTTACCGCGTATAAAATTCTCGCTAGGAAAATAAATGTAACTGCTATGTAAGTGGAAAACAGGTTGCCTGTAAAAAATCGTTCAATAGAAAACCATCCCATTAAATTTGCTTTGCCGGATGATATGGTAAAAAATCGTTTTTGGCAAATAGCTGTAAAAATATCAAAACCTCTACTTGAAAAAAATAAGACCCAAATAAAAAGGGGAATACAGATAATTAAAAAACCTTTTAAAAATTTCAGCATATTTTTCATATGAAATCTATGTGAACGCATAAACAGGAAAAAAAGATATAACGGAATAAAAAAGATTACCGATTGTTTGACGCTAAGGGCAAGTCCAAAAAAAATACCGCTTAGGACTGGTTTTTTATAGATAATTAAAAGTAATACGAATAATGAGAAAAAAATACAGGTCGTCTCAGCAAAAACGGTTGGCGAATATAAAATTTCAAAAGGTGAGAGTGAGTAAAAAAAAGCCGCCCATAATGCTGCTTTTTGTTTGCCGAGGTTAAGCGCTAAAAGGGTTACAAGCGGGATCATCAATATCCCGAAGATAAGCCCGGGCATTTTTACGGCGTAATCGTTCGGACCTAATAAAAAGATGGAAGCGCCGAGTATATAATAAAAAAGCGGCGGTTTGTCTACCTCCGAGATAGTGAATCCTATATTATAATTGTAGCCTATGCTTGCCGCCCATTTGGCGTATAAAGCTTCATCCGTATGCAAAGATGTATGCATGCCGAACGATATTATCCTGAACAATATCCCTATAAACAAGATTATAATAAACAGTTTCAGGTTCAGGCTTTTGAAATCTTTATAAATTCTATGGATGGTATTTTGTGTTTCTAATTTGATGTCTGAAAAATAGTGCATACTGCATTGAACCCCAAATAGTGATTTTTTAATAGAAAAACATTATTTCATAAAATTTTAT